>CAMLFF010000161.1 GCA_946479185.1 uncultured Sphingobium sp. | reverse complement strand
GCCTCACGCTCATCGGCTATGGCGCGATTGCATCCATCCTGCCGGTGTGGCTCCTGCTCGCCCCGCGCGACTATCTCTCCACCTTCCTCAAGATCGGCGCGATCGTCGCGCTGGCTGTCGGCATCGTGCTGATCCAGCCAATGCTGCGCATGCCTGCCATCACGCCCTTCGCCAGTGGCGGTGGGCCGGTGTGGTCGGGCGGGCTCTTCCCCTTCCTGTTCATCACCATCGCATGCGGCGCCGTCTCCGGCTTCCACGCGCTCATCGCCAGCGGCACCACGCCCAAGCTGATCGCGACCGAAAGCGATCTGCGCCTCATCGGCTATGGCGCGATGCTGATGGAAAGCTTCGTCGCGCTGATGGCTATGATCGCGGCCTCGATCCTCGATCCTGCCATCTACTTCACCATGAACAGCCCATTGGCGCTGCTTGGCCCCACGGTGCAGTCAGCCGCCGAAGCCGTCACCAACCTCGGCTACCCGATCGCGGCGCAAGCCATATCGGATGCTGCCACATCGGTTGGCGAACACACCATCATCTCGCGCGCTGGCGGCGCCCCTACGCTCGCCATGGGCATGGCGGAAATCTTCAGCCAAGTGCTTGGCGGCGCGGGGATGAAGGCCTTCTGGTATCATTTCGCGATATTGTTCGAGGCGCTGTTCATCCTGACCGCCGTCGACGCGGGCACGCGCGCCGGGCGCTTCATGCTGCAGGATATTTTCGCCGCAGCCATGCCCCGCGCCAATGTGCATTCGCTTGGCGGCGGCATCATCGCCACGATGCTCTGTGTGTCGGCATGGGGCTATTTCCTCTATCAGGGCGCGACCGATCCGCTGGGCGGCATCAACACGCTCTGGCCACTGTTCGGCATCGCCAACCAGATGCTGGCGGCAATGGCGCTGATGCTGGCAACGGTCGTGCTGTTCCGCATGAAGCGCGGCAAGCTGGTGTTCGTGACGGTAATCCCGGCGATCTGGCTAGGCATCTGCACCGGCTATGCGGGGTTGCTCAAGCTCTTCTCAACCGCACCGAGCATCGGCTTCCTCGCCCATGCGAAGGTCTTCGCCGACGCCCATGATGCCGGCCAGGTGCTGGCACCGGCAAAGTCACTCGATCAAATGGCGCAGATCATCCTCAATGATCGCATTAACGCTGGCATCTGCGCCTTCTTCCTGTGCGTCATGCTGGTCATTCTAGTGCAGGCCATCCGCGCCTGTCGCGCTGCCCACCTTGCCGCAGAGCCAACCGTGACCGAGATCCGCTATGCCAAGGCAGCGACATGATGGCATTCTTGCGCGCCTTGCAGGAGGCAGCCCGCATGATGATCGGCCTGCCCGATTATGACCGCTACTGCGCGCATGTGCGGCAACATCACCCGGACAGCGCACCCATGAGCCGCACCGCTTTCTTCCGTAATCGCCAGCAGCAGCGCTATGGCGGGAAAGGCGGCGGGCGGTGCTGCTGACACAGCACGCATGATTCAGGGGTTGGGGACGTCCACCGCCAGCACCTCAATCGCATCCGTCTTGCCGCCAAAGCTCAGCAGATCGCCGGGCACAGCATTCATCATCGCGCGGCTCAATGGGGCGGAGAAGGAAATCAGCCCTGCCGCCGGGTCCGCCTCATCATCGCCCACGATCGTGATCGACCGCTCCTTGCCATTCAGCCGGAACGTCACAGTGCAACCAAAAGCAACCGTCTCGCCATCGGGCGCAGCAACAAGCTGCGCGGTCGCCTGCCGGGCGCGCCAATAGCGCATTTCGCGCTTCCTAGCGGTGATTTCAGCCTCGTCCGTCAGCCCGGGCAGCGACGCTTCGAGCGCCACAACCTTCGCTTGAATCAGCGCCAGTCCGCGCGCGGTCACGAGATTGGGGCCGCTCGGAATGGGCAGCTCGAACTTGGGTTCGAGATGCTCTTCATCACTATCCCGGCGAAATGCGACGCTCAAACTGGCTGCTCCTAAACCCTCATGGTCATAACCAGATGAGGCCGGGCAACCGATAAGGCAAGCCCGCGCGCAATCTTCATTGGCACGGCATTTGCCGCTGGACCTCTCACCGCCATCATGGCTATCGGCAGCGGCATGAGTGTCATCGCAACCATCATGAATTCCACCACCGGCCAGCCGATCCAGAAAATGACGTTCGGCCGGATGCCCAAGCCCTGGGCGAGCTTCAATCTGGAAAGCGGCGAGCTGGTCAAGGCCGATCGCGTGCATGTCGGCACGCCGGCACCGGGCAAATTCATCTCGCCGGTCGAGGTGTGGGTCACGCCCAAGGGCTAATGCACACGCGCGCCAGCCCCACCGAGCGCCAGCACGACATCATCATCGTCGGTGCGTCGCTGGCCGGGCTGATGACCGCGCTGGCCCTCTCCCGCCATGGCCTGCGCATCCTGCTGCTTGAGCGCTCCAACGATACCGACCGCACCGGCGCCGCGCTGCAGGTGAATGCTGGGCTGCTCCAGCAATTGACGGGCCGCCCGGGTCGCCTCGCGAGCGGTGTGCAGAGCTGGCAAGCCGTGCATGCCGGGCTACGCGCGGCAATCGAGGCGCTGCCGGGCATCATCGTGCGACCGAACATGCGCGTGGAGGATGTGGGGCAAGACGCGCACGGCGCATGGGTGACGACCCGCGACCAGCAGCGCTTTGACGCGACCATGATCATCGGCGCCGATGGCTATCAGAGCGTCGTGCGGCGAGTTGTGAGCCCGGAGCGTCCCGACGCGATCTTCGCCAATTATCTCGCCTGGGTCGGCTTTGCGGATGAGGCTGCGCTGACATCCCGCTATCCGACCGATCTCGCCTTCCTTGAAGCGGGCGACTATTATCTGCTCGGCTTCCCTCTGCCCGCTCATGATGGCAGCACGACGCCGGGCACGCGCCGCATCGGCTGGGGCTGGTATGATGCGGGCCATAACGCGATTTTGCGGCAAACGGGCGCGATCGAGGGCAGCCTCGTGCGGCACTCGTTGCGCCCCGGCGACATGCCAGCCGCGCTTTTCGATGAGCTGGCAGTGCTGGCCAAGCGCCATTGGCCCTCGCCCTGGCGCGAGGCGATCCTGGACTGCATCGCGCGCCGCACCGTGCTCGGCACGCCCGTAGTCGAATATCTGCCCGATCGGCTGGTGAACGGGCGGCTATGCCTCGTCGGCGATGCCGCCCATGTCTCGACCCCGATGACCGGCAATGGCTTCAGCACCGCCGCCAATGATGCGATCACGCTCGCAGCCTGTCTTGACGCAGACAGCCTCGGCACGGACCTGACGCAAGCGCTGCTCCGCTACGAAGCGGCGCGATTGCCAGTCGTGCGGGGCGTCGTCCAGTCCGGCCAGCGCTTCAGCCGCGACTTTGTGAGCAAGGCGCGCTGATCAGCCCTTCTTCGCCGGAGCAGCAGCGAAATTGAGATAGAGGAACACCAGTCCTGCCGAGATCATGATGAGCCCGAGCCACAGGATCGGCCCGAACACCCATCCGTGACTCCCCGCCGACAAAGGCAATGCGACGGCCAGCATCCCCCAAGCCACGCCCCGCATCCGCCGCTTACGCGCTTGGGTGGGCCGCGTGCCAAGGCGCCGGTTGTGGTGATCGTCCATCGAGAGGCCGAGCAAGGCGAAAGCGATCAGTGCGCAGAGCAGGGCAAGCCAGATCATTCTGCAGGCTCCAGCGCGGGCATGGCTGAGGGCGATGCGGCACGGGCAGCCCGTTTGCGCTTCTCGGCAGGCCGGTAGCGTGAAACGCGCAGGGCCACCGCCCCGAACGCCAAGCCAAAGACGAACACCGTCAAATCAGCCCCCGCCATCACATAATCCCCCTGCGCAATCATCGTGAACAGGCCGCTCGGCGTGGCCACCATATTGTAGAAGGGCAGCGCGCAGAGCAGCGCAGCAGTAGCGCCAAGCAGCACGACCCAGGCCTGCGCCGGTCGCCGAATGCAAGCATAAATGATGGAAAAAGCAATCGCCAGAAACAGGATATGCACCTCCCACTGCGCGCGATCCTGCATCCCCACGGGCAGCAGGCGGTTCGCCCAGAACATGCACGCCGTGCCCAGCGGAAAGCCCGCCAATATGCCCACATTGCTCCGCTCGACGAGACGGAAGCCGAAATGGGGCCGCGCCGGATCGGGCAGCTTCTCACGCCGCTTTACCACCCACAGCACCATGCCGCTCGCGACCATCACAGAGCCTGCAACGCCGCACAGGAAGTAAATCCAGCGCAGCCCCGCATCGGCAAAGCGCCCCGCATGCAGCCCGACCATCGCGCCCGCCGTGACGGTCGCGCCGCCCGGCTCTGGGGATCGCCACAACATCCTGCCGCTCGCGCCATCATAAACCAGCGAAGGGATGCGCGCGGACAGCATGGATGTGCCCGAACGGCTCAGCGTGATGCGCGCGCTGCTGTCGCCCGGCTCGCTCACCTCGATATAGCCAATCGGCCCGCCAAGGCGCTTTTCCGCATCGCGCACCAAGCCAACCAGATTGACCAGCGGCGCTGGCTGGTTGGCGCGCTCCGCCGCTTCCGGCTCGGCAAAGATCGCGTCGTAGAACCTGTCACGCTCGGCATAGTTGGCGACGACGGCCCAGGGCATCAGCATCGCCATCAGCGTGACGAGGCCGGTATAAGTGATCATCAGATGGAAGGGCAAAGCCAGCACAGCGGTCGCATTATGCCCATCCAGCCAGGAGCGCTGCCCTTTGCCCCGCCGAAGCGTGAAGAAATCCTTGAAGATTTTCTTGTGCGTCACGATGCCGGAAAGGATCGCGACCAGCATCATCATCGCCGCCAGCCCGACCAGCCAGCGCGCCCAGATGACCGGCACATAATGGAGATCGAAATGGAAGCGGTAGAAAAACTCGCCGCCACGCGTGTCTCGCGCCGTCACGGCATCGCCTGACGCGCCGATCAAGGCTTGCGTGTCGCTCCCCCGGCGTCGGCGCGGGGTCTCGCCCTCCTTGGGCTGCGGTTGCCAGAACACCTGCGCGCCTGGCAGACGGTCGCTCGGCATCGTGATGAACCAGCTTTTCGCATCCGGCGCTTTGCCCTGCAGGAAGCGTTGCGCGCCTGCCAGCACGACCTCGGGCTGCTCGACACGGGGCAGCTCTGGCCGCATCCAGCGGTTCAGCCCCTCGCGCCAAAAGGCAATCGTGCCCGCCGCGAAGATGAGAAACAGCAGCCAGCCAAGCACAAGGCCAGACCATGTGTGCAGGAAAGATTGCGACTGACGAAAGCTCTTGCTCATATCCGCCCCGTTACCAAAATGGAGAGCCATGTGATGGCCCCGGCCAGCCCGCCCATGAGCATCAATGTCCAGAAGGCGCGCCAGCCACTGCGCGCGGCAAAGGCCCACATCGCGGCAAAGGCGCACAACGCAAAGGCGACCAGCGTCGCGGCGATGGTCACCTGCGATCGCTCACCCGGCAGCACGCGCGCGAGCGCCATCCCCCACAAGCTCCCCACCGCATAGCCAAGCGGTATGGCGGCGAGAACGCGCAGCATCATGTCGCCTCGCCGCCGCCAGGGCGCGGTTTTGGTACCCCCGCCCCTACTCATTGACCCGCTCTTGCTCATTGATAGGTGAACCGAAGCGTCGCGAACACAGTGCGCGGCTCGCCATAATAATTGCCGCGGCCCGTGGAGGAGATGCGCGCATAATAATTGCGGTCGAACACATTATCGACATTCACCGAGAGCGAGAGCTGATCGTTGATCTGATAGCCTGCCCGCAGATCGACCACCGCATAGCTGCCCTGCCGCACGATGGATGAGCGCGTGCGCACCGTTCCATTCGTGTTGAACACCGCCGCATTGCCGCCGTAGGTCGAGCTGAACCAGGTCAGCCCACCGCCCAGGCTGAAGCCCTCGAGCGCACCGCTCACTGGCTCATAATTGGTGAACAGCTTGACCATATGCCTCGGGATGACCGGCACGAAGGAAATACCCTCGAGCAGCGCATTGCTGTCCTCCAGATATTTGGTCTTGGTGTAGCTATAGCCACCATTCACGCGCCAGCCGGCCATGATCTCGCCAGCGGCTTCAACCTCGACACCGCGCGAGCGCACCTTGCCGATCTGGAAAATCACATCGGGCAAATTCTCATCATTGAAGATGCGGTTGGATTGCTCGATCTGATAGACGGCGGCGGAGACCAGCAGCTTGTCATCGAACAGTGAAAGCTTGGTCCCTGCCTCATATTGCGCGCCCATGAGCGGCTGGATCGCTTCGCCATCGGCACGCGGCTTGGCATTGGTTTGCGGCGTGAAGCTGTCGGCATAGCTGGCATAGACGTTGAGGTCGTCCGTCAAATCCCAGACGATGCCCCCATAGGGCGTGAAGCGACCATGGATGCCATAGCCACTCGTCGCGCCTGCTACCGGCAGCAGCGTAGTGTTCGTCGTATCCCACCAGGTGAAGCGACCGCCACCAACGAGCGTGACACCCTCGAATGGGCTGAGGCGCAGCTGGCCATAAGCGCCATATTGCTCAACGCCGGCATGCGTCCCGCCATAAACCTGTGTCACGGCGCCCAGTGGCCCAACAAAAGCGGGCAGTGGCCCGTAAGGATTGAGCGGCGGCTCTGCGGGCGACACCGGATTGTAGATATCGATCGTCGCATAGCGTGAGAGGCGCGTGAAATAGGAGAAAGAGGAACTCCACTGATAATCCGCGCCGACAATGAGCGAATGATCACGCCCGAAGGCGGAGAAGCTGCCGATCAGATTGAGGTCAGCCGCGCGTGTGCGATAGAAACTGTCACCCCTATAAGCGACGTGCGAGGTCGTGCCGTTGGTCTGGGTAACCGGCTGACTGCCGATATAACTATATGTGTCGCGACGATCGACATCCGTCATCAAGCCGCTGGCACGCACGGTCCAGTCATCGGCCAACTCGTGGGAAAGCTCGGCAAAGCCCGTCCACACGGCTGAGCGCAGCCGGTTCCAGTCCGCGCCGACATAGGTCGAGCGGCGGATATCGAGCAGCCTGCCGTCGCTCCCATCCGCGCCGCCGATCAGGCCGGGCAGACCGGACTGGATCGATGGCTTGAAGCGATCATAGCTCCCCCCGATCGTAAAGGTGGTACGCTCGCCCAGTTGGATATCGCCCACAATGAAGGCGCCCGCGCGGTTGCGCGTGGCATGGTCGAAGAACTGCTCTTGATCCTGAACCATCACGCCTGCCCGCAAGCCCGCCGAGGGGCCGACCGGCACGGACACATCAAGCTCGCCGCGCAGGTTGGAATAGCTGCCAGCGCCGAGTGAAGCCTTCACCTGTAGATCATCGAGCGGCCGCTTGCGGATAAAATTGATGCTGCCCGCAGGATTGCCCGATCCGCTAAAGAGCCCCGCAGGACCGCGCAGGATTTCGATCCGCTCAT
>CAMLFF010000160.1 GCA_946479185.1 uncultured Sphingobium sp. | reverse complement strand
CAGCCTGTTCTGCCCCGTCACACTGCTTGCCGCGCGGCTGATGGGGACCGTGCGCCCCGCCTATCGCGATCGCCTGCGCCAGATCGCGCCCACATAAGGGTGCTTGCCGCAACCGGCTTGATCTTGCGATGGCCTGCGCGCAGGGGGCTGCATGATTTTTTGTCGTGCAGGCGCTCATCCTGACTGACGAGACTGTTTTGAGCGTTGATCTTCCCCCGACCGATGATGAGATCGCCCCGCCACGTTTCGCGCGCGGATGGGGTGCTTTGGGCAATCGCGCCTATCGCATCTACACCATCGGCAATGGGCTTTCCTCCGTTGGCCTGTGGGTGCAGCGGCTGGCGATCAGCTGGCTCGCCTGGGATCTGAGCGGATCGGAACTTTGGGTGGGGTTGATGGCCTTTGCGCTGTTTGGCCCGGTGCTGATGTTCTCATCCTTCTTCGGCGTGCTGGTCGACCGGGCAGAGCCATTGCGGGCGGCATCGATCATCAATGCGTTGATGGCCTTTTGGGCAACATTGCTGGCGCTGCTCTCCGCCTTTGGATTGCTTGATATCATTACGCTGTTCGTCACATCGCTGGCGATTGGCGTGACCTCCGCGGCTTATGCGCCGACGCGGCTTTCCATCATTCCGGCCATCGTGCCGCGTGAGATGATGAGCAGCGCCATCGGCATCGGCGCGATGATCTTCAATGCATCCCGGCTGGTGGGGCCTGCGGTGGCGGGCGCGGTGTTGCTGAGCTTTCCGGTTGCGGTGGCCTTTTTGATCAATGCCGTCTCCTACGCGCCGCTCATCTACGCGCTGTCGCTGGTGCCGCGCCGCCCGCGCGAGAGGGCGCTGCCTGCGCCTTTCTTCCGCCAGCTTGCGGAGGGGTTTGGCTATGCGCGTGGCAATCCTTTCATCCTGCGCCAATTGATGCTGATCGGCTGGAGCGCCTTGTTCGGGCGGGCGATATTGGAAGTGCTGCCGGTGTATGCCGATCGCTTCTATGGCAGCGGGACGAGTGCGCTTGCGGCGCTATCGGCGGCGGCGGGTGCGGGGGCGCTGCCGGCGGCGTTTCTGGCATCGCGTTTGAACCTCAATAGCCAGCAATTGCAGCGCTGGAGCATCCTGATGGCCATGCTGAGCGCCGTGGCGCTGTTCGTGCTGGCGCAGTGGAGCGCGCTGTGGCTCGGGCTGGCCTGCATTGCGGCGATTGCGTTCGGATCGACCGGGGCGGCGGTGCTCTCCCAGACGTTGATCCAGATCGAATCCGCCGACGCAGTGCGCGGGCGGGTGAGCAGCTTGTGGACGATGGCGAGCCTTGGCGGCACGGCTTTTGGCGGCTTGCTGCTGGGTGCGGCGCTGCAATGGATGAGCGTATCTGGCGCGACGATGCTGATGGCGGGCGTTGCGTTTAGCGCGCCTGCGATCATGGGGTGGATGGCGCGGCGGCGGGCGGCTTAGGCTGTTGGCGTCGTGACGACGTGCATCTCCATGTAGGATTGCATGCCGACAACGCCCTGCTCGCGGCCATAGCCTGAATATTTCGCGCCACCAAAGGGCACATCGCGCCCATTGCCGCCGTGGCGATTGACCCAGCTCAGGCCTGCCTCGAACTGCTGCGCGACTTGGTTGCCCTTTGCGATGTCGCTGGTCCAGACTGAGCTGCCGAGGCCGAACTCCGTGGCGTTGGCGCGGCGGATGGCGTCGTCGATATCCTCATAGCGCAGGATGGGGAGGATTGGGCCGAATTGCTCATCGCACACGAGCGAGGCGTCGTCGGGCAGGCCGGTGACGATGGTGGGGGTGATGAAATAGCCTTCGCCATCGAGGATGGTGCCGCCGGTGACGATGTGATCGGGCGCCAGATCGCGGATGAGCGCGACGACCTTCTCATACTGCATGCGGTTTTGGATCGGCCCCATTTGCGTATCGGGGTCGGTGCCCGGTCCGACGCGGATGGCGCGGGCGCGCTTTGCCAGCGCCACGACCAACGCGTCATGAATGTCGGCATGTACATAGACGCGCTTGATGGCCATGCAAACTTGCCCGCAATTGGCGAAGGCGCTGCGGGCGATGCCATCGGCTGTGGACTCGATATCGGCGTCCGGCAGGACGATGGCGGGATCATTGCCGCCCAGTTCCAGCGTGACGCGTTTGAAGGTTTGCGCGGCGCTTTCCAGCACCCGGCGCCCGGTTGCGACGGAGCCGGTGAAGCTGATCTTATCGATATCGGGGTGGCTGGTGATCCATGCGCCCAGATCATTGCCGCCGCTCAGGATGTTGACGGTGCCGGGCGGCACGATGTCGGCAATCGCTTCACCAATGGCGAGGGTGGAGAGCGGCGTGAAGGGCGAGGGCTTCAGGACGATCGTGTTGCCGGTGTAGAGCGCCTGCGCGATCTTGACCATTGCGAGCATCACCGGGACATTCCAGGGGGTGATGGCGCCGACCACGCCGAGCGGGCGGTAGCGGATTTCGACCCGTTCGCGCGCATCCTCGCGCAGTATCTTGTTGAAGATATCGAGTAGCGTGAGCGCCTCGATATGATCGGCGGCGCGGTTCACCTCGCCCAAGGCATCGCGCAGGGGCTTGCCTTGCTCGGCAGTGAGGATGGCGGCGATGCTGTCCGCGCGCTCGCGCAGGCGCTGGGCGATGCGGTGGACGATCTCGCGGCGCTGATCGAAGCTGTGGGCGGTCCAGAGCGGGAAGGCGGTGCGGGCAGCGGCGACGGCGCGGTTGAGATCGGCTCGGGTGGCGTCTGGGGCGGAGGCGAAGACGTGGCCTGTTGCGGGGTTGATGATGTCGATAGAGTTCGGTGTGCTGACTGCTTTGCCGTCGATGAGCATGGTAAGATTTGTGTCGATCATCATTTTGCCCAATCGATTAAAAGCTATCGCAATGTAGTCCAACGATATAACTATATCATCTTTATATCAACCGATCATGGGGATGAGATGCTCGACGATTTTGTGACGCTTGGCCGATCCGGATTGCGGGTGAGCCGCTATGCGCTGGGCGCCTTCAACTTTGGCGGCAAGCAGCCTTGGAGCCTGAATGCCGAAACAGCGCATGGGCTCATCTCCCGCTATCGCGAACTGGGCGGCAATATGCTGGATGCTGCGAACAGCTATGGCGAGGGCGAGGCCGAGGTGATGCTGGGCGATTATCTCGCTGCCCATCCCGGCAGTCGTGATCAGCTGGTGATTTGTAGCAAGTTCGGGTCCAACACGCGGGCGGGAGACCCCAATGCGGGAGGAGCCGGGCGCAAGGCGATCATGCAGACCTGCGAGGCATCCTTGCGCAAGCTGCGAACGGATCGGATCGATCTTTATTGGATGCACATCGGTGATCCGCTGACGCCGATGGAGGAGACATTGCGGGCGCTTGATGATTTGGTGAGCGCGGGCAAGATTTTGCACATCGGCTTTTCCAACGTGCCGGCGTGGAAAGTGGCGGAGGCGCATTGGTTGGCTACGTTCCGCAATCAGGCGCCGGTGATTGCGCTGCAACTGCAATATTCGCTGATGGAGCGCAGCATCGAGATTGAGCATGTGCCGCTCGCGCAGGCCTATGGGCTGGGGATCGCGGCCTGGTCTCCGCTCAAAAGCGGGGCGCTGAGTGGGCGCTATCGGCGCGGCGATGCGAGCAATCATGATGCGGAGGGGCGGGCGGCCTTCCTCGCGCGGATCTTGGATGAGAAGGCCGAGGCGATCCTCGATGTGGTGATGGGGATCGCGGCGCAGAAGGGTGTGAGCCCGGCGCAAGTGGCGCTGGCCTGGTTGCAGGCGCAGGCTTGGGTCTCGACGATCCTGATCGGCGCCAATGATGTGGCCCAGCTTGAGGAGAATGCGGGGGCGGCGAAGCTTATGCTATCGGCGGAGGAGCTTGCCGCGCTTGAGGAAGTGGGGCGGCCTCATGCGCCGTATCCGGCGGATTTTGCGCGGCGGGCGCTGGGATCGGTGAGCGGGGGGACGCGCATCAATGGCGTGACGCCGCCCAGTGGCGGATCGCCTAGTCAGGGGCGGCGCTGAGGTCGCCCAGCGCCGCATAGCGCTCCAGATGGAAATCGCGGTCGCCGTTTGAAAGCTCGAACAAGCCGAGGCGGGCGAACAGGTGGGAGGCGGGATATTCCTGCACGAGACCCATGCCGCCGTGAAGCTGGACGCATTGCTCACCAATGTAGCGCGCGGAGTCCCCGGCCTTGACCTTGGCGGCGGAGACCGCGCTGCTGCGCTGTCGTGGCGTGCCGATTTCGCAGGCTAGGACTGCGGCCTGCGTGATTGGCCCTGCAAGCTCCTGCGCGATCAGCATATCGACAATGCGATGCTGGAGGATTTGAAAACTATCCAGCGTTTTGCCGAACTGGCGGCGGGTTTGGGTATGTTCGCGGGTGAGCGCATTGGCTGCACGCATGGCGCCGACTGCATCGGCGCAGGCCAGGACATTGGCTTCATCCAGCGCCTGAGCGAGGGCGTCCGCGCCGCCCCTCAGGCGCGCATCGTCGGGCAGCAGCAGGTCATTGAGCGTGATGTCTGCCGCGCCTGTCCAGTCGAAGCAGCGATAGGCCTCTCGCTCTACGGCCTGCGCAGGAGCGAGGAACAGGGCGGGGCCATCCTCGGTTTGGGCGGAGATGATGAAGAGGTCGGCGGTGTCGCCGCCTGCGATCATGGTCGTGCGGCCGTTGAGTGTCCAGCCGCCGCTTGTGCGTTCTGCCCGCATTTGAAGTGCGGTGTCATGTGCAAGCACTGCTCTGCATTCGCCGGTTGTGAGGGCGGGCAAGTGCTCATCCTTTTGCGCCTGCGTGCCTGCCGCCGCGATCAGCCGGGCGCCGACCATCGTGGCGACATAGGGTTCGAGCGTCATGGCCCCGCCCATCATCTCCGCAACCAAAGCGATATCCGACAAGGTGCCGGGTATGCCGCCATGCTCTTCTGGCAGGGTGAGTGCAGACAGCCCGAGCTCGGCATAGGCGGCCCATGCTGTTTGGGATTCCTGCGTGGACGAGCCATAAGCGTCGCGGCGCTGATCGAAGCTGTAATGGCGGGTGAGCAGCGTGGAGAGCGAGTCCCGCAGCAGGTCTCGGATGTCGTTGGCCCCAGTCGAAACGTCAGTCATCGTGAGGCTCCCAAGCCCAGAGTTTTGGCAATGATGTTGCGCTGGATTTCGTTCGATCCGCCGTAAATGCTCACAACGCGCGTATCGAAATGGCTCTTGTAGAGGCGGCCATTTGTGCCGGAACGCAGCGGTGCGGATTGCGGTCCTACGGCCTCGACCAGTAGGCGGGCGAGCCGTTGCTGCAGCTCGGAGCCTTTGATCTTGAGCATGTTGGCTTCGATGCCCGGTGCGTGACCTTCCCGTGCCAGGGCCAGCATGGCCATTGCCATCGCTTCCAATGAGGCCAGCTCAACGTCCGCCTCGGCTATTTTTGCGCGGAATGTGGGGACGGTGTGAAGTCCCGCCTCCCTCGCAACGCGCTTGAGCTTCGCCAATTGGCGGCGATTGAGGCCGATGCGGGCAATGGAAAGCCGCTCGTTGCCCAGCACGGTGCGCGAATAGGTCCAGCCCTTGTGTGGCTCGCCCACGATATTGGCGGCGGGCACGCGGACATCATCGAAGAAGACTTCGTTCGTCGCGCGCTCGCCATTGAGCAGCAGGATCGGCTGGATGGTGATGCCGGGCGTTTCGCGCAGGTCGATGAGCAGCAGGGATATCCCCATTTGCGGCTTGGGAGCCTGCGGATCAGTGCGGACGAGCGCAAACATCATGTTCGCCTCATGCGCCATTGTGGTCCACATCTTCTGACCATTCACGATCCATTGATCGCCGACAAGCTCCGCCCGCGTCTTGAGCGAGGCAAGATCAGATCCTGCGCCGGGCTCGGAAAAGCCCTGGCACCATATATCTTCGCCGGAGAGGATGCGGGGGAGGTAATGATCCTTCTGCGCCTGCGTGCCATAGGCCATGAGCGTGGGGCCGAGCATCTTGAGGCCAAAGGAGCCGAGGTCCGGCGCGCCTTCCTCCGCGAGCGTTTCGGCGAAGATGTAATTCTGGACGAGGCCCCAGCCTGCGCCACCATATTCCACCGGCCAATGGGGGGCTGCCCAGCCACGCGCATGGAGCGCGCGATGCCAGGCGCTGCGCTCGGCGGCGGTGACGCTCATTGCGTCCATCACCTTGGCGCGAACGTCGGCAGGGCAGTGTGCTCTCACAAATTCGCGCACTTCATCTGCGAAGGCGCGCTCTTCCGTTGTCAGCATTTTCGTCCTCTCCGCTCTTGTCATCATTGTTGAATATGAATCGACCAATGACAAGTGACTTTATATAAAGCCACTAGCGAAAACTAGTTGTCTTTAGCATCGATATAAGCAACAATCAGGGAGTCGATGCAGGAAGGGAACATTCCGCACCGGTTGGAGAGGGTGATGACCATATGGCCTGCATTGCGATTGAAGACTGCTCGCCTGCCGGAGCGCCGCGCCTGCGCACATCCGATCCAGATTACGGGCGTCCAGCTGAAGGATAATATAGTTATATATTAATATTGACAGGGCGTTAACGGCGCTTAGTCTTTCGGTTTCAATGAGCCAGCAGTGCGTTGATTCTGCGGCATTAGAGGAGGGGAATATGACCCGTCGATCATGGTTGCTATTATCTGCAGCAGCGTGCGCGGCATGCGCCGCCACGATGCCAGCCTATGCGCAGGCTGGCTCGGAGCTGACCGAAGCACAGATTCGCGATATCATCGTTACCGGATCGCGCGTTCAGCGCGACGGTTTTCAGGCGCCGACGCCTGTAACCGTGCTGACATCCGAGGCGCTGGCTGACCGGGGCGTGGCGAACGTCGGTGACTTTCTGAATGAAGTGCCGTCCTTCCGTCCGAGCGTTTCCAACCAGACCAACACGCAATCCTCCAATCTTTCCGGCGCAACCTTTGCCGATCTGCGTGCGCTGGGGAACATCCGCACGCTGGTGCTGGTCGATGGCCGCAGGCATGTGCCGACGGCCTCCACGGGGCAGGTCGATCTTAACCTGATCCCCACGGTGCTGGTCGACCGGATCGATGTGGTGACGGGCGGCGCTTCGGCGGCTTATGGGTCTGACGCGATTTCCGGCGTGGTCAACGTCATCATCAACAAGAAGCTCAATGGCTTCAAAGGCGACCTGTCGCTTGGCGTGTCTGAAGAGGGCGACAATTTCGAGCGGCGCATTGGCCTTGGCTTCGGCACGCCATTCGCTGACGGTCGCGGTAACATCGTGATCGGTGGCGAATATGTGAAATCCAACGGCATCCCCACATTTCAGGATCGCGAATGGAGCCGGCGCTACGACGAGTCCGTTTCCTTCGCCGCAAACCGGCCTGCGGGCACGCCATCGCGCATTTTTGCGAGCGGCGTTCGGTTCGTCAATTCGCTCTTCGGTGGCGTGATCCTGGGCAATAAT
>CAMLFF010000159.1 GCA_946479185.1 uncultured Sphingobium sp. | reverse complement strand
ACCCCCGGCCTACATTGTCTATCGAAGCTGATGACAACTGGAGGAACGACGCAATGAGGAGACTGACAGTCCTGACCATGATGGGACTCCTCACTGCCTGTAACCCGACCTCCGATTTCTCCAACGACGTAGAAAACAGCATGAATGATGGCGCTGCCGCCAATGTCATGCTGGATGGCAATGCCGCCGATGCGCTGCTCAGCGCAGGCAATGTTGCGCTCGATAATAGCGCTACTGAGGAAGCGGTTATGATCGGCAGCCTGCCGCTGCGCCTTGGCTATTATGTCGCAGATGGCACCGCTTGCGACAAGGCGACCGACGCCACGCTGACACTGCTGCGCCGCGATGGCTATGGCGGCGCGCGCTTCATCTGCACCTATGGCAAGATCGAGAAGACCGGCCCCACAACCTACCGCGTGGAAGAAACCTGCAAGGAAATGGGCGGCTTTGGCGGTGAGCGGCCCGCGCAAAACAGCAAGCGCACCTACAACGTGCCCAATGATGCCAGCTTCATTTCCAAATCCGATGCAGGCTGGGAGAATAAATCCCGCTTCTGCCCGCAGCAGAGCCTGCCCGCGCCTTGGAAGACCAATGACATTAGCGATGTGACTGGCTGAGCTTCAAAGGGCTTTTGCCACGCAGGCCAAATTCCTCTATCGACCCGCGCTTAGCGCTCAATTCAATCATTCGGAGAAGCCCCCGTGGGATATCGTGTCGTCGTCGTTGGCGCCACCGGCAATGTCGGTCGCGAAATGCTCAATATCCTCGCGGAGCGGGAATTCCCGATCGACGAGATCGCCGCTGTCGCCAGCTCGCGCTCGACCGGAGACGAGATCGAGTTCGGTGAAACCGGCAAGATGCTCAAGGTGCGCAATCTGGAGCATTTCGATTTTGCAGGCTGGGATATGGCCCTGTTCGCGGTCGGCTCGGGCCCCACGCTGGATTATGCGCCCAAGGCTGCAGCTGCTGGCTGCGTCGTCATCGACAATAGCTCGCTCTATCGCATGGACCCCGATGTGCCGCTCATCGTCCCGGAGGTGAACCCCGAGGCCATCGACGGCTACAAGAAGAAGAATATCATCGCCAACCCCAACTGCTCCACCGCGCAGATGGTCGTGGCGCTCAAGCCCTTGCACGATATCGCGAAGATCAAGCGCGTGGTTGTTGCGACCTATCAGTCGGTCTCCGGAGCGGGCAAGGAAGGCATGGACGAGCTGTTCGAGCAGAGCCGCAACATCTTCGTGGGTGATCCGGCCGTGGCGAATAAATTCACCAAGCAGATCGCCTTCAACGTCATCCCGCATATCGATAGCTTCCTCGACGATGGCTCCACCAAGGAAGAGTGGAAGATGGTCGTCGAGACCAAGAAAATCCTCGATCCCAAGATCAAGGTGACGGCAACCTGCGTGCGCGTGCCTGTTTTCGTGGGCCATAGCGAGGCCATCAACATCGAGTTCGAGGATGAGATCAGCGCCGAGCAGGCCCAGAATGTCCTGCGCGAGGCGCCGGGCGTCATGCTCATCGATAAGCGCGAAGATGGCGGCTACGTCACGCCCGTTGAATGCGTGGGCGATTATGCGACCTTCATCAGCCGCGTGCGCGAGGATTCGACCGTCGAGAACGGGCTGAACCTGTGGTGCGTATCAGATAATCTGCGCAAAGGCGCAGCGCTGAATGCCGTGCAGATTGCGGAGCTGCTCGGGCGGCGGCACCTGAAAAAGGGCTGAGCGTGGCAGGAGGGGGAACGGCGCCGCAAGCGTTGCCGGGCAGTCAATGGGCGATGGTGGGCAGTTTGCTGCTTGCCATCGGGCTCGCCAATATCGCGCAGCCTTACCCTGAGCTCGCCCCTCTTCAGCACATCCCCACGGTCATCTTCACGCTGTCAGCGCCATTCTTGTTGCGGCGCTGGCCGCTCGACACCTGTGCTGTCGCGCTCATCTGGCTGTTTTTGCTGATGCACACTTTGGGCGGGCGTTACATCTATTCGAATGTGCCCTACGATGATTGGGGGCTGGCACTTATCGGTCGCCCCGTCACCGAGCTGATCGGCGGGAGTAGAAATGCATATGATCGACTAGTGCATTTTAGTTTTGGCCTGCTTTGCACGCCAGTCTTCGCACATATTGCACGACAACACGCGGCCTGTGGCAAGCGGATAAGCTGGTTTCTATCCTTCGCGATCGTTGGCCTTGTCAGCGCATTGTACGAAGTTTTCGAGTGGTTTCTCACGATTATAGCAGCCGGGGACACGGCGGATTATTACAATGGTCAGCAGGGCGACCAGTGGGACGCCCAAAAGGATATGGCGCTGGCCCAGCTTGGCAGCGGGATCGCGATTGTAATTGCCCGCTTTAAGTCGCTCTTCCTATTGAGCAGATAGGCCGACGGGTTCCTCACTCCCCCATCGGTGGCGGCGGCCCGGACGGCTTCTCCTTCGGCTTGCGCAGCAAAAACGCCGCGGGCACCACACAACTGCAAATCACCGCCATCATGTAAAAGTCGTTCAAATAGGCGATCATGGCGGCCTGCTTGTTCACCATTCCATCCAGTCCTTGCATCAAGGCCGTCCCGAAACTCCCGAAGCGATAGAGTATGTCGGGATCGACGGGCAGATGGCTCATCGTGATGTGCTGGGCGAGATCGGCATGGCTCACTTGAATGTTTCGCGCCAGCAGCGACATCGCCACCGCAATGCCGATGGAAGAGCCGATGTTGCGGGCGAGGTTCAACACGGCGGCGCCCTCGGTGCGGGCATTGGGGGGCAGGGTGCCGAAGGCGAGCATCTGCAACGGCACGAAAACGAAGCCAATACCCGCCCCTTGCAACACGCCTGTGATGACGAAGGGCACCCAATCCTGCTCCATTGACCAGCCGGTCATCATCCAGAGCGATGTTGCGGTCATCGAAAAGCCGCCAGCGATCAGCAGGCGCGGATCGATTAGCCCAACCAGTCGCCCGGAGAGGGCCATCGCGACCAGCACGCCAGCCCCGCGCGTCGCCAAGATCAGGCCGGTATCGAGCACGGTATAGCCGAACAGGCTTTGCAACATGGATGGCAGCAGGGCCATCGCTGCAAACATCACCATGCCGATGATGAACATGAAGATGGAGGCGCTGATGAAATTGCGATCCGCAAACAGCTCCGGCGCGAACAGCGGCTTCTTGGCGTTGAGGGTATGGATCGTAAACATCCACAGGCAGCTCACCGCGATGGCCGCTTCGATCCAGATTTCGGCGGAAGAGAACCAGTCCGCATGCTGGCCACGATCCAGCATGAGCTGAAGGCTGGCAAGGCCGACCGCGATGAGCGAGAAGCCGAACAGATCGAAGCTGCGGCGCGTCAGCTGCTTTTCCGGCAGCAGCGCGTACAGGCCGATCAGGCAACCAATGCCCACCGGCACATTGACGAAGAAGCACCAGCGCCAATCCATCGATTCCGTCAGCCAACCGCCGGCCACTGGTCCCATGATCGGGCCAATCATCACGCCCATGCCATAAACGGACATCGCCTTGCCATGCTCGGAGGGGCGATTGATATCCAGCATCAGGCTCTGCGCGAGTGGCCCCACAAAAGCGCCGCCGACACCCTGGATCGCGCGGAAAATCACCATTTCCGTCAAACTCTGGGCGATGCCGCACAGGATGGAGGCAAGCGTGAACACCGCGACGGAAATCAGCAGCAGTCGTCGCGCGCCGATGCGGTCTGCCAGCCAACCGGTGATGGGGATCGCAACGGCGGTCGCCAGAATATAGCTGGTCAGCACCCAGCTGATCGTCTCATCGCTAGCGCCCAGCGCCGCGCGCATATGGGGCAGCGCGACATTGGTGATGGTGGTGTCCAGCACCTGCATCACCATTGCGGACATGATCGCGACGGTCAGCAACGCCTTGTTGGAAACGACGAGCTGCGCGCGATCTTCGGTCTGGGCCATGAGGGCTATCGGCTTGGCTTAATGGTGCTGCACTGAAGGCGAATCCGGCCGAATGTCGACCTTGACCTGAGCGCTCAGTCCGGCAATCATCGGGCGATTGCTCTTGCCATCAATGGCGATCCGCACCGGCACGCGCTGGGTGACCTTCACCCAATTGCCATTGGCATTCTGCGCAGGCAGCACCGAGAATTCTGATCCTGTCCCAGCGCCAATGCTATCGACATGCCCGCGCACGGCAAGGTCGGGATAGGCATCCAGCTTGATGGAGGCGGGCTGGCCGGGACGCATGCGGTTAAGGTCGGTTTCCTTGAAATTGGCCGTTACCCAGGAGCGGTCGCTGGCAACGATGCTTACGAGCGGTAGGCCCTGCACAGCCATCTGCCCTACCTGAAGCCGGTCAGCCTGTCTCACTCTGCCCGAAACCGGGGCATGAACGACCGTGCGCTGCAGATTGAGCGCGGCCTGATCGCGCTGGGCTCTGGCGGCTGCGATTTCCGGGTTGATGCCGGGCACTTGCGATCCGGTCGCCAGCGCCGCGCGCGCCTTGGCGGCTTCGGCCTCCGCCGTCGCGAGACGAGTTCGGGCATTATCGAGCGCCTGCTCGGATTGCTGGAGCCGCGCGCGGGTCGTGAACCCGTCCTTCATAAGCGCCTGTTGCCGGGTCAGATCCTGCTGGGCGTAATAGACATTCTCGCGCGCACCGGTGATATCGACACTGGTCGCCTGAAACTCGGAGCGCAACTTGCCGACGGAAACCTGCGCATTGGCAATCTGCGCATTGGCCTGCTCCAGCACCACCTTATAGGGCGCGGCATCGACCACGAACAGCACATCGCCCGCCTTTACGATCTGGTTCTCGCGCACGCGCACATCCACGATCCGCCCGGCGACATCGCTGCCGACCGAGACGATATCCTGCTTCACATAGGCGTTGTCGGTCGAGACGAAGCGGCCGCTGGTCGCCCAAAAATAGCCGCCAACTGCAATGGCGAGCAGCGGTACGGAAAACATGAGCAGGCGCCGCTTGAACGCGTTGGGCTTGGGCTCCAGCGTCTCGATCGGCGTCGCCTCGGCGGGCGTGCCCTTGGAGAGATTGATGGCGGGATCGGCCTCAGACATTGCGTCTGCCTCCTTGTGCGAGCTCGGCATTTGCCAGGCCAGCGCTGGTCAGATTATCACGGATCGATCCGAGGATCGTCATGATTGCCTCACGATCGCCCGGCGCGACGCCATCAAGCGACTCATTCAGCACGGTCTGGCCGATGGCCTGCAACTTCTCGGCGATCGGTTCGGCGGCATCGGTCAAAAACAGCTGCCATGCGCGCCGATCCTGCGGATCGCGGCGGCGCTCGACAAGGCCTGCTTGCTCCAGCCGGTCGACCATGCGGCAGGTGGTGATCGGCTCTACATCGAGCCGGTCCGCTAGAGCGCCCTGATTAATGCCGGGAAAGCGCATGATGGCAATGACGGCGCGCATCTGCGGGCCAGTGATGCCAAAGCTGCGCGTGCGTTCATCGAAGCGCCGCCGATATAGCCGCGCCACATCACTGATCACAAATGCGATATGTTGATTGTCCATCTCCGCCAATTAGTAAGCGTGCTTATTAGATGCAAGCCTAGAATGAGCCTGTGCAAGAAGGTT
The DNA here is from genome assembly GCA_946479185.1 of uncultured Sphingobium sp. The sequence continues at coordinate 1,866 of CAMLFF010000159.1, read as the reverse complement.
TAATCCTTGATTGGCTGCAAAGTTGACCGGTACAGCTGCACAATGAGCACGAAACCAACTTTACAGTTGCTCCAGGGTCACCTGGGCGCGGAAATCGCCGTCCACCGGCTCGGGGCTGGGCCAGCCGTCATCATGTTCCATGGCCTGAGTTCCAGCGCCCAGATCAACTGGATTCGCTACGGCACGGCGCAGCGCCTCGCCGATGCCGGGTTCGAGGCGATCATGATCGATCAGCGGATCCATGGGAAAAGCGCTGCGCCGACGGCCGCGAGTGACTATCCCGCCGATGTCATGCTGCTCGACATGAAGGCTGTGATCCCCCAGCTCAATGTCGATACATTCGATCTGGTCGGCTACTCGATGGGCTCGAGAATTGCGCTTTCGCTCGTCGCCGATGGGCTTGCGCCGCGCCGCCTCATCCTTGGCGGCATGGGTCTTGAGGGACTGCTCGACTGGAAGCGCCGCCGCCAGTTCTTCCTCGACGCGCTCGATCATTTCGACACGGCAAAAGCGGGCGATCGCGATTTCATGGCCATTCAGTTCATGAAAACGGTCAAGATCGATCCCGTTGCCTTGCGCCACCTGTTGCTTTCCATGAGCGACATTCGCCTTGAAACGCTGGACAAGCTCACCCTGCCGACGCTGGTGCTTAGCGCAACGGATGACGATGATAATGGCTCGGCCGACGCCCTTGTCGCGGCGCTGCCCAACGCCGAGCGCGGCACGATGCCCGGCAATCACATGACCTGCATCATGAAGCCGGAATTTGGCGAAGCGATTGTAAACTATCTCGCCGCTTGACGACGCCTGCCCTCAAGGGGCAGCCTAGGCGCAACAACAGCTTCAGGGACTTACATCTCATGACCCATCCCGTTTCGCGCCTCGCTCTTGCGGCTGCGCTTTCCCTTGGCGTTTGCGTGGCGCCTGCAACGGCGCAAACCAGCGCTGCCACCTCGACGCCCACCGTCGCACAGGCCGATGCGCTTGTTGCAGAAGCCGAGAAGGCCTTCTCCGATTACAGCATTGAGGCCAATCAGGTTTACTGGATCAACTCGACCTACCTCACCGAAGATACCGACGCTCTGGCCGCAAAGATTGGTGCCAAAGGCACGGAAATGTCCGTGCGATATGCGCTGGAGGCCGCCAAGTTCGAGAAGGTGGCGGGTCTCTCATATGATACCAGGCGCAAGCTCGATATCCTGCGCTCCGGCATCGTGCTACCCGCGCCGACCACGGCAGGCGCCGCGACTGAGCTCAACCAGATCGCGACCAAGCTGCAATCCGACTATGGCAAGGGCAGGGGCACCCTTGGCGGCAAACCGATTGGCGGCAATGATATCGAGGCCGAGATGGGCTCGCTCACGCATACGCCCGCTGAATATCAGGAGATGTGGACCAGTTGGCACGATCAGGTCGGCAAGCCGATGAAGGCGGAATATGCGCGGCTCGTCGAGATTGCCAATCAGGGCGCGCAGGAGCTTGGCTTCTCGGACACGGGCGCGATGTGGCGCTCAGCCTATGACATGCCGCCGGATGATTTCGCCAAGCTGACGGAAAAGCTGTGGCAGGAAGTGAAGCCGCTCTACGATTCCCTGCATTGCTACACGCGCACCAAGCTGAGCGAGAAATATGGCGACGCGGTGCAGGCCCAGACCGGCCCGATCCGCGCTGATCTGCTCGGCAATATGTGGGCGCAGGAATGGGGGAATATCTACCCCATCGTCGCACCGGCGGGGGCGGGCGACCTGGGCTATGATATTGGCGCGCTGCTCAAGGCGAAGGGCTATGTGCAGACCGACCCGCGCGAGACGGACCCAGCCAAGCGCGGCGTTTCCGAAAAGGAGATGTTCAAGATTGGCGAGGGCT
>CAMLFF010000158.1 GCA_946479185.1 uncultured Sphingobium sp. | reverse complement strand
CCGTCTCGACTGAATCCGTTTGAAGGCTGCTTTTCGGCGGTGCGAAACCGAGAGATCGGACCAGCGTTTCAAACTGACGACGGGGCGTCGCATCACTACGGGGCATCGCCCAACGTGCGTTCAGAACATCGGCGACAAGGGGCGTCGCCCCCTTCCCCGCCAGCGGGTTTGATGGAGCGCAGAAGGTGACGCATCGGTCTTTGAAGCCGCTCGTGCCCAATCGCACCACCTCGATTTCGGCGGGCGGCTCCTCAGCAAAGATGATGTCGACCTCGCGGTCAGCCAGCGCGACCAGCACCTGGTCTTGCGAGCCGACAGTGAGTTCGATGCGCAGATCGGGCGCACGCTCATTCACCAGCGCCAGCACCTCCGGAAAAAGCGAGCGTGCAATTGCTGCCACGCCGCCGATGCGGATCGCGCCACGTTTCAATCCGCGATGCGCGTCGATCATGTCCTGCGCTGCCGCCATCTCGTAAAGGAGCAGCCGGACGCGCGGCAGCAACTCTGCACCCGCAAGCGTCAGGTGCATGCCCTTGCTATCCCGGTCGAACAACGGTTCGCCCAACTGCTCTTCCAGGCTGCGGATGTGTCGGGAAATTGTCGGTTGTGAGCCATTGAGCGCCCGCGCGGCCCGGCCTACTGTGCCATGATCGGCGACCGCCTGAAATGCCGCCAGCAAATGCCGCTCGAAGGTCATGCAACATCCGTATGCCTCAGTGGGCAATTTGCAATAGGCGACATGACCTGCACTTGCGATAATGAAAACTGAAAATGAGCCTGGAGAGTATGATGCCGACAGTCCGCGACGCCACCATCCGCCTTTTGCGCGAGCTTGGCATCACCACCATCTTCGGCAATCCCGGCTCGACAGAACTGCCCATGTTCCGTGATTTCCCAGACGATTTCCGCTATATCCTTGGCCTTCAAGAATCCATCGTGATCGGCATGGCGGATGGCTATGCGCTGGCAACGCGCAATGCCGCGCTGGTAAACCTCCACAGTTCGGCGGGCACCGGCCATGCGCTGGGCAATCTCTTCTCCGCCTATAAAAACCAGACGCCGCTCATCGTCACCGCCGGGCAGCAGGCCCGCTCGATCATGCCGTTCGAAGCCTTTCTCCATGCCGAGCGCGCGACGGAATTTCCGCGCCCCTTCGTCAAATGGGCGTGCGAACCAGCGCGCGCGCAAGACGTACCACTGGCGATTGCCCGCGCATATTATGAGGCGATGACGCCGCCGCACGGACCGGTGTTCGTCTCGGTGCCGATCGATGACTGGGATATGGAATGCGATTGGGTATCCGCCCGCAGCATCGCCACGCTCAACCCCGGCGACCCGGATGCAATTGCCCGCCTCGCCAGCGCGATTGCCAAGGCCCAAAGCCCCGCCTTCATTCTTGGCGCCGGCATCGCGCGCGACAATGCGTGGGAGCCAATGGTTGCGCTTGCCGAGCAACAAAACGCCTCGGTCTATACCGCCCCTTATGCCAGCCGGAATGTGTTTCCGGAGGATCATCCGCTGTTCCGTGGCTTCGTGCCCGCCTTCAAGGAGCGGATGAACGCCCTGCTCGCCGAGCATGACCTGATCGTGACGATGGGCGGCCCGCTCAACCTCTATCATGCCGAGGGTTTTGGGCCTCATCTGCCCGAAGATGCGCAATGCTGGACAGTGGGCGACAATCCCGCAGTCCTATCCTGGGCGCCGGTGGGCAATGCCATCCTCGGCAACACACGCGCCATCGCGCAGACATTGCTCTCGCTCGGCGCGACATCCAGCCGCCCAACCCCTTCACCCCGTCCGACGCCCGCGACGCTCAACCCCGATGTGCTGGACGACCGGCGCGCAATGCAAGTGATTGCGCAGTCCTTGCCCGCCAATGCGAGCATCGTGGAAGAAGCGCCCAGCTCCCGCTCGGCCATGCAAGCTTATCTGCACATCAACCGGCCCGATTGCTTCTTCACGACCGCAAGCGGCGGCCTTGGTTATGGCATGCCAGCAGCCGTCGGCGTTGCGCTTGCCCGGCCCACGGATCGCGTCGTTGCGCTCATCGGTGACGGATCGGCCATGTATGGCATTCAGGCGCTCTTCTCTGCCTTCCAGCTTGAGGCAGACATCACCTTCGTCATCATCAATAATGGCAAATATCAGGCGCTGCGCGACTTCGGCCAGACCTTCGGCATGCAGCGCGTGGTCGGCACGGATCTTTCAGGGCTCGATTTCTGCGCCTTGGCGAAGGGACATGGCATCACGGCCTGCGAGCAGGTGTCCGATGCGGCTGCGCTCAAGCTCGCACTGGAGAAGGCGTTTGCGGCGGATGGGCCAAATCTGGTCGAGGTGGTGGTCAGCTAGGCCATGTGGACAAATTCCACCCGCAAGGATTGTCTGCAATTGGGTAGTCAACAAAGCCCGTCCGATGGCGGATATGGGGTGGGAAGCTGCCGCTCAGGCGAGCGAGATCAAACGCCGCCCGTTAGCCAAACGAAATAAGACGGCCATCCCAAAAGGGCGATCCCGCAGCCAATGGCGAGCACACATCCTGAAATCTTGGTTCGGCGGCTATACAAAAATCCGGCCATCGACAGGGCCAAGAGAACAATCAGAGGAAACGAAATGGCCTTAGCCTGCTCTACAATTGACATGCACTCGCTCGCACAGCGAGAGTTCCTCGAAACGACCTTAACCGCCATCACCAGAGCGAACAGCCACGGCACGATAGTTATGGACGTTAGCAAGCTTCCCCAGCGCATCTGCGATTGCTACGCGTAAAGCCCAATGTCCGCAATGTCGTCGTGTCCGAACAGTCCGCTATCAAATGATCGCCATGAATAGCGGTCATTTGAATTTGTCCACGCGGCCTAGAGCATTTTCTAATCAGATGGACTCATCTGATGACTCGGAAAATGCGGTGAATTAAAGTCTGGAGCTGTCGGTCCGATGCTATCGGCTCGGCATCTGCTCCAGACCCTGACCCACCACGCTCAGGCCAGCTGATCAGCCGCGCTTGAGTTCGATCATCCGCACGAGATCGCTCAACGTATCGCAAACCGGTGTCGGCACGCCCAGCCGAGCGCCTTCCCGCGCAATGGCACCATTGATCGTCTCGATCTCGGTGCCCCGGCCATGCTCGCGGTCCTGCAACATGGATGCCTTGTGATGGGCATGTTCGCGCAGGGCCGAATGCACGGTTGAGAGGATCTTCTCAGCATCAATGCTGATGCCTTTAGCTGCTGCAACGTCGCGCGTTTCCTCAACCACTTTCGCAGCGACCCGGTGGCCTGGCTCATTGTCCACGCCCGCATTGGGCACTTCGCAGATCATGCCAAGCGCATTGAGCGCGGCATTGAACGCGACCTTCTCCCAGACCGTCGCGGCGATATGCTCTGCAACCTTAGCCTCGAAACCAGCGTCGCCCAGCAGCGCTGCAATTGGCGGCGCGAGGGTCTGCGCGGCATCATCAAAGCCGCCAAGCTCCAATATGCCGAAGCCATGTGTTTCGACCGAGGCGATGCCCTTGAGGTCCGCCGGGATATGCGCCGTGCCCATCAGCACACGGTCTGCGCCAAATGTCTCGGCGAGAAACTCTGCATTGCCGATGCCGTTCTGCAAGGTCAGCGCAACGGGGGCATGTTGCGCGAGATGCGTGACCGAGGCAATCGCCGCCGCGCTATGCGGACCTTTGGTGAACAGCATGACCAGATCGACCGGCCCGGAGACGTCGGCAGCCAACGCCGCGCTGACCGGAATGGCGCGCTCGCCAGCATCATCGATCAGCGTCACGCCATCCGCCGCAATCGCAGCCAACCGGGCGCGATCCACATCGATGAGCGTCACATCCGCGCCTTGCTCCGCCAGCCGCGCGGCGAACAGGCAACCCATTGCACCGGCGCCTACAATGGCAACCGACATCTGCTTATCAGGCAACATGCGCCTCTCCCTTATATGCCGTAAATATCGAGCATCGTCGGCACGACATCATTCATCAGGCGAATGACTTTGCGCGATATTTTCCATGCACCATTCTCCAGCCGAAGCTCATGCTCATAGCGCCCGAAATAGGCATGGTCGCGCCGCGTGCGGACATCATGCACATTCACGATGAAGGTGGACGCGACGCGCACGATATCGCCATCACTTTCGCGCACCAGAACATTGCCGATCATGTGCGACACGCGCGGCATCACGGCGGACGCGACCGAGAATCCGGAGCGGATGCGCTGCACCCGATCCTCCAGATTGCGCCGGCCCTTATAATAGATGAGCGACAGCTCCCGGTCTGGGTTTTCCGTCTGCGTGCCATCATCGCGCCATGCGGGCATCCAGAACACGCAGTCAGACGCATACATCGCGATCCATGGATCGAAGTCGAGCCGATCCAGCAGCAGCGCTTCCTCATGCAGGATGCGCGCGGCATCCGCCTGCGTCAGCGCGCTCATGCCAGAACCTCCGACATGCGCTGCGCCCAGGCGCGATAATAGCTGCCGAACAGGCTCTCGTCGCAAAGCTGGGCATCGGCCAGCACGCTGCGCGCGGGCCGCAATTCGATCATGTCCGAATAATCATTGCCGCCTTCAACAGAGGCGGTCAGCCCGCGGGCATGGCCCTGCAACCAGGGCCGCTCCTGCGCGGCCATGCCAAGCTGTGCTTCCTCATAGCAGACTGTGTCATCGGGCGTCGCCATGCCGGTGGGGTTGAAGAAATCCTCATATTGGCGGATGCGGAACGAGCGCGCCTCATCGCTCTCGCCACGCGGCGCGATGCACCAGGTCTGCATTTCCGTCAGATTGGCCGCAATAGGCCGGATCACACGCATCTGGCTCGACGCATTTTCCGCTATCTGGAGATTGGGGAAGATCGTCAGGTTGCGCATATTGAACATCCAGTTGCGCTTGGCCTCGCCATGCAGCCGCGCCCATTCCTCGGCATGTTCAAATTCCGGCAGCGCGGCGGAAACCGGCATCACGCCCCAGTTGAGCACATGCCCATGATCAAAGCTCATCGTCCCACCGGTGACGCCGCTCGCATCCTCCTGCCAGAAGTCGGACGCGGCGATGGAGGATTTCACGACCTGCGCGCTCTCTTCCTTCGCCCGCTGCTCCAAAATGCGGATGTAGCTGGGGTGCGTCGAAGTGAAATGATATTGGTCCGAGCAATTCTCCAACTGCATCTTCCAGTTGGCGGCATAGGTGAAGGTGACGCGGCCCGGCACCAGCTCGACGGCCCCCACAGGGCTCTTGTCCACGATCAGATCGAGCAGCTTGCGCGCTTCGCCCAGATGCTCTTCGAGGCTCGGCACATCGGGGTTGAGGCTGGCGAACAGGAAGCCGCGATATTCGCCGAAACGAGCAACGGGCGCGAGATCATGACTGTCGTCATCGAAGCCCTCGCCATAGCAGCCGCTCTTCTTCCACTTGATGTTGCGGTTGGTGCCCGCACTATCGAAGGTCCAGCTATGATAGGGGCAAATGTGCCTGCGCGCATTGCCGCAGACCTTCTGGATGAGGCGCACGCCCTTGTGCGGGCAGGCGTTCACGAAGCAGCGCAGCTCACCCTCGCCATCCCGACTGACGATGATCGGCACGCGACCGATGAAGCTGGTGAAATAATCATGCGGATTTTCAGCCTGTGTGGCGAGGCCAATGAAGATCCATCCGCCCTCAAACACATGCTTCATCTCAAGCTCGAACAAAGCCTGATCGCGGAACAATGTGCGCGCGACGCGGAACACGCCATCATGCGGCCGGTCATCAACAAGATCGTGAAGAGCGAAGGGTTTCATCGTTCAAGCCTCACTGGATAATGTGCGCGCGGCGCGGCGCTGCACGCTGAGAAAGAGGTCTGCCCTCTCCTCCACGTCATCCCGGACTTGATCCGGGATCCCGCTGTTCTTGCGGGGACGTGCAGAGGAAGCGGGACCCCGGATCAAGTCCGGGATGACGGTTGTGCTATGAACTGCGCCGTTCGCCAAGTTTATCACCTCTCCAATAGGGGTAAACTTAACTTGATAAGTAATTTCACGCAATAGGCCGTTTCACCTGTCTATTCTGTCTTTTTGATCGCAGCCGACAACGCCCGCAATTCAGCCCCCAACCGCTCCAACCTCTCCGCACCAAAGCGCGCGGCATAATGCTCCATGATATCCATCACATGCTGAGACACCGCTTCCACCACAGCCCGCCCCTCCGGCGACAGGATTAGCGACACCCGCCTGCGGTCGCTCGGATCGACCTGGCGCACAATCAGCTTCCGCGCCTCCAGATCCTTGAGGATGCGCGTAACGCTGGGCGCATGCAGCAGGCCAACATCTGCCAGGCTCGTCGCGTCAATATCGCCCCGATCATTAATGACGCGCAGCACGCGCCATTGCGGCTCTGTGATGTCATAAGCCCGCAACTGCAGCCGCATCGGGCCGATCACCGCTTCCTTGGCGGCGAGCAGGTTCGCCGCCAGCGATTCTTCGAAGGGCGGGATTTTACGGTCCTGGTACATTATGCTGCGCGCCCTGATGATGATTAGCGCGCAACAATGGCCTCATCACGCCGCTTGATCAACTGGGCGACGTGCATCGCTGCCTCTCACATATTATGGCGGTCAATCGTCCACTTTGTGTCCATGCACAGCTTGCAATCTTTGCCGACGAACCATGTTGAAGCGACCTCGTCGCCCCGCAGCTGCCAGTCGAGCCACGCCACTACCGCTTGTGCCGCGGCGCCGCCATTGGCCTCGCCATAAGTGCCCTTATGCCCGACATCGATATTGATGACCGCCGAGGGAATGGTTGCGAGCCTCGCGAAATCGTCCATGCCATTTGGGTAGGCAATGTCGGTCGGACCACCCAGCACATAGAGGGTCGGCACATTAATCTTGCCGAGCAAGCTCTTGTCGGCCTTCATCTCCCCCATTTGTGGCGTCTTGGCATCCAAAATGCCGCTGTTCATGATCACCAGCGTGGTCACGCGCGGATCGCCTGCATATTTGAGCGCCTGAATGCCGCCACAGGAATAGCCGGACACGGCGATACGGCTGGTATCGAGCCGCTCGAACAGCGGGCTCCCGCGTCGCTCATTCTCGGCAATCGCCCAGTCGATCGCCTCGCCAAGCTGGGTGTGCGTGGTCTTGCTATTATGCTTAGCGATGCTCTCGACCGTCATCGCGATGCCGGGGCCGCTATAAATACCGCCCGGCGCGATAGCGAGGTATCCGTGCGACGCCACCTCCAGCAGATGCTGGCGCGAGGATGCAGCATCCTCCGAGCATGCGCCATTGCCGAAGATGTAGAGCGGCATCTTGCGCTTGCCGAGCGCTGCAAGATCGGCTGGCTGGCAGATGACATGCTTGGGAAGACCGGCGACCTGATGCTTCATCGCGGGGTACGCACCGCTGCCCTTGCTGTCCGGTGCTGCGCCATCCTTTATGGCGCGCGCGGGGCCCTCTGCGATCTCGCGGGCCAGCCCGGCGGCGGCGGCATTTTGTTGGGGAGCTTGCGGTACGGCGGGGCCTGAAAGCAA
>CAMLFF010000157.1 GCA_946479185.1 uncultured Sphingobium sp. | reverse complement strand
GATGCAAGGATCGACACGTGTGTCGATGCCCATTTAAGGCTCAACGCCCACATGATTTCGGTAACAACGGCGACGCCGAGGATGAGCCACGCCATAGCGCGTATCCTTCTCTATCGGGCTCGGCGGACCAGCGAAGACCGGAAACCCGTAAGAGGCCTGCGCTAGAGGCGGCCCCTACATTCTCGCATTTGAAACGTCCACACATTCAGGCCGAAACCCATGGCTATTAAGCCTGCCAGTCACGGACCAGAACCTATTCTGGGCGTCGGTCATACCAGAAACAAGTGCTGCTGCTGACAGGCATCACCATCTTTCTGGACGTTCCCGCCTCAAACTCCGACGCCCGAGTGCCGAGGTTTGTTTATTCTTTATGGACTAGGTTTTCGATTTCGGTGGTCTCACCGATGCCTGAAATTGCGCTGTTGACGGCCTCCCACACTTAGCGACCATGCGTGAAAAATTCGCCGTCGCCGAGGCTTCTGTTTGAGTGCCGCGTCCCACGATCACTTAGGCGCAAGTCCCAATGTACATTGTGATTTGCCAATCTTCCAGCATCCGCAACAAAACTGTCATCGCTCAGTCATAGCCGCGCCGTGTCGCCATGTTGGCGCAGGGGTTCAGACAAGATGATCCAGATAACCGGGGCGCGCGCGCGCCTTTTCGGGGCGAGTGCGTTCGCCCTCATGATTTCGATCGGTACGAGCACGGCAAGTGCGCAGACCGCAGCAGCCGACGCTCCCTCAGAACTGGGGGAGAAAAGCGATCTGGCGGAAGGCTCCTCCATCATCGTCACCGGCACGCGCGCAAACGAGATCGCGCCCGTCACCGCCTCGCTGCAAGCAACGCAGCCGCAGGCCATCATTTCGCGCTCCTATATCGAGGACTCTCTGCCCGCGACGGCAGACTTCAACCAGATTGCCCTGATCTCGCCGAGCGTCTCCAACTATGGCAGTGTAAATGGCCCTGGCCTGAGCGAATCCAAAGCGCAGATCCGCGGCTTTCAGGATGGCGAGTATAACGTCACCTATGACGGAGTGCCGTTTGGCGACACTAACGATCCAACGCACCACTCGAACACCTTCTTTCCCTCGAACACGATCGAAACGGTCATCATCGATCGTGGCCCAGGCAATGCCAGCCAGCTCGGTCAGGCGACTTTCGGCGGGAACATCAACCTGTTCTCGCGCGCAACACGCGAGAATGCGAGCCTCGAAGCCAAGGCCACTTATGGCAGCTGGAATACATGGATGATGCGCGGTCTGGCGCAGAGCGGCTCGATCGACGCCTTGGGCGGTTCCGAGATCGTGATCAGCGGCCAGCACATCGAATCCGACGGCGCACGCACTTTCAGCCCGTTCCGCTCTACCAACATTTTCGGCAAAATGGTCATCCCGATGGGGCCGGACGTCAAGCTTTCGATCCTTGGTACCTACAACCAGAACCGCTTCAATCAGCCCGACAAGGATGGCGCAACGCTCTCCCAAGTCGCGCAGTTCGGCAAGAATTTCAGTCTGAACAACGATCCGAACAGCCAGACCTATTATGGCTACAACCACACCAACAAGACAACCGACTTCGAGATCGTGAAGCTCGAGGCGAACCTCTCGGCAAACGCCACGTTCGACAATCGCGCCTATACCTACAGCTATGACAATGAGACGCTGAGTGGCAGCGATGCCACGCTTTACGCGACAGCGACCCCCGCACAGATTGCGACGGCAAACATGGTCAAACTAACGCAGGGCGGTCCATCAGTCGTCGGCATCCCGGGCTACACCAAGACGAACAAATATCGCGTGTGGGGCGACATTGCGCAGGCGCATGTCGATGTACTCGGTATTGGCACGCTAACCGCAGGTGCATGGCTCGAACATTCCGATACCTACCGCCAGCAGCGCGACGTCAACTTGCTTACGATGGCCCCCAACTTCGCCGAGAAGGCGGTGAAAGACCCAGCGACGGGCATTGCCACCCCGGCAAATATCAAGTTCGACCAGAATTCGAACACCAACCACACCGAGCTGTTCGCCGAGTTCGAGCTGCGCCCGATGGCGGGCCTCAAGATCACGCCCGGCATCAAATATGTCGACTTCAACCGCAAAATCGACGCGGCCTATAACCAGACGACGCGCTATCTGCAGAGCCAGAGCGCCACCTACACCACGACGCTGCCGTTCCTGACGGTCAACTATACTGCGACCGAGCAGCTCGCTTTCTACGGGCAATATGCCAAGGGATTTCTCGCACCGGCGCTTGGCGTCCTCTACGTGGACAAGCCCGGCCTCTCAACGGTCGAGCCCGAGCGCTCGACCAACTACCAGTTTGGCGGCGTCTATCATGGCGGCAATCTGAGCATCGACGCTGACGTCTATTATATCAAGTTCAAGAACAAGTTCGCCTCGATGCCCGCGCCGAACGCGGCCGACGGGACGATCTGGTACAATCAGGGCGCGGTCACCTATAAGGGTGTCGAAGGACAGGCGACCTATGCGTTCGACAACGGCCTCGCGCTGTTCGTCAACGGCTCGCGCAACTACGCGAAAACGAACAATCCGGGTAACCCGCACACTCAGGTCGCCAATGCGCCCTTCCTCACGGCGGCGGGCGGCATCTTGTTCAAGCGGGGGCCGATCAAGGTCTCGCTGATCGATAAATATACCGGCAAGCAATATGCCGTGGATGGCGAGAATCCCAACTACCGGATCCCGGCCTATAACAACGCGATCGCATCGGTCCGTTATGATCTGGGCAAACTACAGCTCGGCGTCGAAGTCGATGACCTGTTCAATTCGACCAGCGTAACCAACATTAATCAGGGCAAGGCCGCGCTGTTCGATCAATATTTCTATCAGGCCGGCCGCTCTATAACGGGCGATGTGACGCTGAAGTTCTGATGCAAGGATGGCTGATCGCGGCGGCGCTTGCCGCCGCCCCTTCGGCAGACGCTCCCCTGCTGACACCGGACGATCTCGATCCGGCGCTGGTGTTGCCGACAGCACCAGCGCCGGACAGCGCGCAAGCCAAGGCTGAGCTGGCGGAACTCCATGCAATTGAGGCCATACGTAGCCCCGCCGAAGAAATGAGCGCGCGCAAGGACGGCGACACCAAAGACGCCACGATCTTCGCCGCTATATTGGGACCGCGCTTCGACCTAGCCCGGCTCCCGGCGACTGCCCACTTGCTCGACCTGGTCCGAAAAACCGAGAAGGACATCGTCGATCGCGGCAAGGACGAGTTTCGTCGCCCGCGACCCTACATCCTCGATCCGAGCCTCAAGAGCTGCAAGCGCAACTATGATCCACTCTCAAGCTATCCCAGCGGTCATACCAGCATGGCGTTCGCGATGGGCGAGGTGCTTGCGCGATTAATGCCGGACAAGGCCGGCCCGCTCCTCGCTCGCGCCGCGCTCTATGCCCAGAGCCGGGTCGTTTGCGGGCAGCATTTCCGCAGCGATGTGAGCGCCGGCCAGATGCTGGGCCTGTTGATAGCCGAGCGGCTGATGACCAAAATCCCGTTCCAGCTGGCGTTTGATGCAGCCCGGCAGGAACTGATCGCCACCGGACTTGCCCGCTAGCGACGGCGAGGCAGCGCGATCGTGACCCGGAGACCGGGCGGTCCGGTCTCGATCGCGACATTGCCGCCATGTGCGGCCGCCACCGCTGCGACGAGGCTGAGGCCAAGGCCGTTGCCCGACGTTGTGCGGCTCGCCTGGCTCCGAAAGAAACGCTGCGTGAGCCGCACGCGATCGGCCGGCGAAACGCCCGGACCATCGTCCACCACGGAGCGCTAGACCTTCTCTTGATCGCCTTCGAGCGTGAGTTCGATGTCCGTCGCGAGAGGCGTATGCACGATTGCATTGTCGAGCAGATTGGCGAGCGCCTGCGCCAGTAACTCACGGTCGCCGAGGACCGCGATACGCGGTGCGATATTCAAGGTCAGTATGCGCCCGCTGTCAAGGATTGCCGGAAGGAAGCCGTCACCGACATCCTCGGCAAGCGTGGAAAGGTCGATCTCGATATATCCCTGGGCCAGCACGCCGCCCTCGACTTCGTTGATCCGCAGGATCGCTGCGAATAGCTTGAGCAGTTCATCACCCTGCTCGATCGCCTTCTCAGCAGCGCCCTCCACCGTGCCGACCAGTTCAAGCTGATTACGCAGACGCACCAACGGCGTGCGCAGATCGTGCGCGACATCGCTCGACACTTGCTGCAGATTCTCCATCAGTCCCGCGATCCGGTCGAGCATTGCGTTGAGCGCGAGCGCCACGTCGTCAAACTCGTCGTGGCCGAGGCCGATTGGAACACGCTGGTCAAAATTACCGGTCACGATCGCGCGTGCAGTTCCGCTGATGGCCCCGAGACGACGGCGTAGATAATGTCCGAGGATCAAGGCACCGGCCACACCCACCGCCACCACAATGACGAAGGCTACGCCGAAGATCATGAGAATCGTCGCGTCAATCTTCTCGATCGTCTCTGAATCGACTGCGACGACCAAGCGGCTCCCGTCAGCCAGCGCGACAGTCTGTGCGCGGGCCGTGTCATGTCCCTCATAGGGATCAAGATAGACGATCATGCCAAATCCCGGCTCGGGTCGCGCCGTGTCCAGCGCCCCTGCAATCCGGCGACCGGCCGGATCGAACAGGGCATAGCCAAAGGAACCGGTCGCCTTGGCCTTTTCGCGCTCGGCGACTTCAGCAGCAAGGCCGCCGCCGCCTTCGTGAATCAACGCCGTCATTTCGTCCGTGATCGCCCGGTCACGCGCCCTGCGAAATTCGGCGTCCGCAGCAAAATAGACGGCGATGCCGAGGATCAGAATTGCTGCAGCGAATGCCGCCGAATAGATGAAGGCAATGCGATAGGCGGTGCTGCGGCCGCGCTTAGTCATCCGGCCGCATCCGGTAACCCGCGCCGCGGACGGTCTCAATCGGATCGTGGCTGCATCCTTCACGCAGCTTGGTTCGCAACCGGCTCAGATGGCTCTCGACGATGTTCGTCTGAGGATCGAAATGGAAGCCCCAGACCAGCTCGAGAAACATCGTGCGCGTGACGACGCGCCCGACATGGCGCATCAACTGCTCGAGTAGTGCAAACTCACGCGGTTGGAGATGGATCGTGCGTCCGCCGCGTTTTACTTCACGCCGCATCGCATCGAGCTGGATATCTCCGACTTCGAGCCGCGTCACGACATCATCGGCGGGGACGCGCCGTATCAGTGCGTTGATACGCGCGGCAAGTTCGGCCAGCGCGAATGGCTTGACGAGATAGTCGTCGGCGCCGGCGTCCAGCCCGGCAACACGGTCCGTGATTCCGCCCAGCGCCGTGAGCAACAGGACCGGCGCGCGCACCTGTGCGCCACGCAGGCAGCGCAGAACTTCAAGCCCGTCAAGTTCCGGGAGCATACGGTCGAGCACGATGAGATCGAACGTTCCGGCAACCGCCTGACGCAGAGCCTCCTCGCCAGTCTCCACCCAGGTCGTGACGTGGCCCAGCTCTCCCAACCCTCTCTCGATGAAGGCCGCTGTTTCCCCGTCATCTTCAGCGAGAAGGATATGCATCCGAATCTGCTAGTCCTGAAAGAGCCGCTATGATCGGCATCCTACAATGTTAGCCGCCATTTGCATTCCCTATTGCTAGCTCCGATCCGTGCAGAAGCTCATTATAATGTCCCAATGTCGGCGTTCCGCGCTGGCGCTGCCAGCATGTTCGGGGCAGATGATTGCGTGGTAAGGAGAACTGCCATGAGCCGGACCCTCGCCCTGCTTGCTGCCCTGCTTTCTACCGCTGCCGCCTCGGCATCCACCTATCAGGTCACGACCTCGATCGCCGGACCGGACGGATCCTGGGACTATGCCCGTGTCGATCCCGCGACCAACCGGCTTTATATCGCACGCAGCAATTCCGTGACCGCCGTGGACCTGGCGTCGGAGACCGTCGCATCATTCGGCGAGATTCAGCGCGGCCATGCAGTCATGCCGCTGCCGGACGGACATCTGCTCGTGACCAGCGGCACCGACGGCACCGTCCGCATTCTCAATGCGGTAGACGGCAAGCAGCTTGCCAGCATCGCGGTCGGCAAGAAGCCTGATGCCGCAATCCTCGACCCAAGCGGGAAGCTCGCCTTCGTGATGAACTCGGACAGCGGCTCGATCTCGGTCATCGACACCGCAGCGATGCGCGTGTCGCGCACCATCGGGGTCAAGCCGGGACTGGAATATGCAACTCTCGTCGGCAAAACATTGTTCGTCAACAACGAGGATCTGGCCGAGATCGAGACGGTCGATGTCACACGTGGCACGATGGGCAAACCCATCGCTCTGCCGGGCTGCGAAGGCCCGACCGGGCTCGGCTACGCTTCCAAACATGGACGACTGATCAGCGCTTGCGAGAATGGCAAGGCCGCGATCGTGGACGTGAAGGCGCGCAAGCTCGTCGCGCTGATCGACATCGGCAAAGGTCCCGACGCAGTCATTATCGACGAAGCGCGCAGCCTCGCCTTCATTCCCTGCGGCAAGGATGGCGTGCTTGATATCCTCTCGCTCGCGTCGTCAGACAATATCACTCCTATCGATCATGTGGTGACCCAGGCCGGCGCCCGCACTGGCGCGCTCGATCCAGCCAGCGGGGCGATCTATCTGCCAACCGCAAAGTTTGGTCCGCCCGCCAAGCCCGGTGGCCGTCCCGTTCCGATCGCCGGATCGTTTCATATTCTCGTGGTAAAGCCGTCCTGATCGCCCGCATGTTTTGTTTCGTCGCGCACGAACGGCTTCGCCTGTTTCCATTGTTAGCATCGGGCCTGC
The DNA here is from genome assembly GCA_946479185.1 of uncultured Sphingobium sp. Next base: position 725 of record CAMLFF010000157.1, on the reverse strand, counting down.
TCGTGAGTTGCGCGAGCTATCATGCCGCCCCCCTAGAGCAACCGGTCGACATTCTCGCTGCGCCCGATGCGATTGTCCTCTCGCAGGATGCACAGAAGATCGATCGCCCATTTCTTAAGCCTCAGTCCATCGATCTCGACGCGCCGCTCACACCCAATGCGCTGGCCGTTATTGCCGTCCTCGAAAATACCGATCTCAAGACGCAGCGCGCGAAACAGGGCGTGAGCGATGCACAAGCATTCGCTGCAAGGCTGCTGCCCGATCCGAGCTTTCAAGCCAGTTTCGACAAATTACTGTCCGGACCCGACGTCTTTAGCGGTTTTGGCGCGCAGCTGGGATTTGATCTTAACCAGCTCCGCACTGCGCGCGTCACGCGCGAGGCAGGTAATGCGAGCAAACGCCAGGTGAGGCTCGATCTCGCTTGGGCGGAATGGAACATAGCTGGCCAGGCCCGACTGCAGGGCGTCCGCGTTCAGGCTCTGACCGAACAGCTCGCCATTGCCCATCACAGTTCTGCAGCCGCCCAACGCCTGTTCGCCGTCACCCAGCGCGCCGCCGGCCGCGGCGATATGGCTGGCGGTGATCTCGATACTAGGCGCCAGACTTTGCTCGACGCAACCGATCGGGAGCGCATCGCTGAACGGGATATTGCGACTGCACGCGCCGATCTCAACAATATTCTTGGATTGCCACCAGAAGCAGTGATCCGCCTCGCCCCACCCGCC
>CAMLFF010000156.1 GCA_946479185.1 uncultured Sphingobium sp. | reverse complement strand
TCTTTGATGTCCTGCGGCAGATCATCATAGGCCGGGCGCGCATCGGCGAACCAGGTCGGACCGCCAGACGGAGGCACCTCCACCGCGCGCAGCATCGAATAGCTTGTGCGCAGATCCATGAAGCTGCTGTCCGTGTGCCAGATCTGATCGCCCTTGCGATAGGTCGTCGCGTGCGGGCTCCAGTTGATCTCGCCATCCGCCCCCAGATTGCCAGCGTTGAACAGGAAGATGCGCGGGCGACCCTCGCGTGGCGGCAGGCTCTCAAGATGACCGAAGTTGCGCGCAAAGGCGATCTGGCCTTCATCATCCAGGCCCGTATTGCGATAAACTGTCACGCCCCATTGATCCTGCTGGGCAATCAGCGCCTGCACGGTATCGGCATCGAGCGGCTTGCTGATGTCCACGCCCGAAATTTCTGCGCCGAAGCGGGGCGACATGGGGGTGGCGACAATGGTCATCAAATCTCTCCTATCACAGTAGCTATTCTAGTCGAGATGGTTAGCTACGTCAAGTATTACGCCGCCTCGCAGACACAGTTTCGCCTGCCCTGCCAAGCCACCCGGCAGGTAATTGAGGTCACTGTTGCAGACGACGCGACTTAGGCTGATGAACCGTCATTTGTCGATGGGCGCGTCACATGCGCGGCGCCCGATGGGACCTCGCTGATGCCGATCGTTTCCAGCGCCTGTGAGAGTGCGGCGGCATTGGCTGGCTTGCCAAGCAGCAGCCAGTCTTCCGCACCATCACCCAGATGCGTGCGGTCCATATAGCCGCTCATCACGATGAACGGCGTGCCACGCTCCTTGAGGCGCTCAATCACGCGCTCCGCCGTGTCCGCACCCAGGTTATAATCCAGGATCGCGAAGCTGATGTCATAGGCCGCGAGCACGCTCAAAGCCTGATCGACCGATGAGGCGATCAGAACATCGGCAAAGCCAAGCTCGTTCAACGTCATCTCGAGATCGAGCGCGATGATGACTTCGTCTTCAAGAACCAGAACGTTCGACATGGAACAGCCTAACCAAATCCTGAAAGGGGAGCCCCATGAGCAACCCTTGCGGCCACTCTCACCCTTAAAGGTCAGCCTATGGACGGTTCGGGAACCCTTGTCTGTTCACTTTTGCTCACAAAATGGGAACTCTTGTTTCATCCAGGGGTTTTCGTGCCAGCTATGCACGACATTGTAACCCCCACGCTTGAGAAGAACGGCCTGCTCGCCGCGCTTCATCCCCATGACCGCGAGATTTTCGCAACCGCAGTGCGCATCGTGCGGATTGCTGGTGGATCGGTGCTTTATGAACCGGGGGATCAGGTGACCGCCGCCTTCTTCCCGCTCGGCGAAGCGGTCGCATCCTTCATGGTCGTGCTGGAAGATGGCTCCTCCGTCGAAACCGCCATGGTCGGGCGCGAGGGCGCCATTGGCGGCATCGTCAGTACGGGGCATTTGGCGTCATACTCGCGCGCCTGCGTGATGCATGGCGGCTATTTCGCCCGGATCGATTCGAACGCGCTGGAAGACCTCAAGATTCGAGCGCCCGGCATCCGGGATCTGCTCAGCCGCTATGCCGATTGCCTGCTCGCGCAGATTTTCCAATCCGTCGCCTGCAATGCCGTTCATGGGCTGGATCAGCGCGCCGCCAAATGGCTCATCGTCGCGGTCGATCGCACCGGGTCAAACCGCGTCGCGATGACGCAGGAGCATTTTGGCGCACTCCTCGGCATCGCGCGCAGTTATGCGAGCCGGCTCATCCAGCGCTTCAAGCGCGATGGCCTGCTGGAGACGCGACGTGGCGCGCTGATCGTCACCGACCCTGATGGCCTGCGCCACCGCGCCTGCGGTTGCGAGCAGCTGGTGCGCAATCATTTCGAGCATGTGCTGCGGGGCGTCTATCCCCCACCGCTGACCAGCGATAAGCCGCTCAAGGTCGAGGCCTGAACGCGGCATTTTAATGCAAAACTAATGGCCGCTGGGCCAAATGCCCGTGGCGCCTTAATCCTCACCAAGCCGATATGCGTGCCCTAAACTCAGGGATTTCACGCATGACCAGCTCAAGCAAAGCCAGCAGAAATACGCTGGGCGCCCTCACGCTCGGCGCCATCGGCGTCGTGTATGGCGATATCGGCACCAGCCCGCTTTACGCCTTTCGAGAAGCGCTGAATTACACCGCCGGCATCGGCGTCGATCGGGCGGAGATTGTCGGCATTCTCTCGCTGATGCTCTGGGCGCTCATCATCGTCGTCACGCTCAAATATGTGCTGTTCCTTACCCGCATGGATAATGCGGGGGAAGGCGGCGTGCTCTCGCTCATGGCGCTTGCCAGCAAGGCGACCGGGGGCAAATGGCTCATCGTGCTACTGCTCGGCGCGACGGGCGCGGCGCTCTTTTATGGCGACGCAATCATCACGCCCGCCCTCTCCGTGCTGTCCGCCGTGGAGGGGCTTAAAACCGTCCCCGGTTTCGAAGCAGTCATGACCTTGCCCGTCATATTGGGCGTCACATCGGCCATCCTCATCGGCCTGTTCGCGATGCAATATCGCGGCACCGCGAGCGTTGCGGGGCTATTCGGGCCAGTCTGCGCGCTGTGGTTCATTGTGCTCGGCGTGCTGGGCATCATCCACATTTTCCACAATCCCGCCATTCTAGCCGCCTTCAATCCGTTGGCGGCGGTTCACTTCCTCATGACCCATGGCGTGCCGGGCCTGTTCGTGCTGGGCGCGGTCTTCCTCACCGTGACGGGCGCAGAAGCGCTCATTGCCGATCTTGGCCATTTCGGGCGCAAGCCCATCCAATTGGGCTGGCTCGCTTTCGTCTGGCCAGCGCTCAGCCTCAATTATCTGGGCCAGGGCGCCCTCGCCCTCTCCGCGCTTGAGAGCGCGCAAGCTGTCGGCCAGCCCTTCGCCAATGCCGACTGGTTCTTCCTGCTCGCACCCGAATTTCTGCGCCTCCCGCTCGTGCTGCTCGCCGCAATGGCGACCATCATTGCCAGCCAGGCCGTCATCACCGGCGCTTATTCGCTCACACGCCAGGGCATCGCGCTTGGCCTGCTGCCCCGGATGCAGATTCGCCAGACCTCGGCGCACCAGATCGGCCAAGTGTATATGCCTGCGATCAACTGGCTGCTGCTCGCTGGCGTGCTCATCCTCGTCTTCACCTTCCGCAGCAGCTCTGCAATGGCCACCGCCTATGGCATCGCCGTCACCGGCACGATGGTCGTCACCACCTGCATTGCCTTCGTCATCGCCTGGCGCGGCTGGAAGTGGGATCCTTTCTGGACCGTCGCGCTGTTCGTGCCGTTCCTCACCATCGATCTCATCTTCTTCGGCGCCAATGTGTTGCGGATCGTGCAGGGCGGCTGGGTGCCTGTGCTGGTCGCCGCCATCATCGGGGTCGTCATCGCGACATGGCAGCGCGGTCGCCGCACGGCCCACGCTCTCGCCGTGCAGCAAGGCGTGCCGATGGAGGAGCTGGCGCAGGCGCTGGACCGTCGCCAGACGGCAGATGTGGAAGGCACCGCCGTGTTCCTCACGCAGGATCTCGATAATGCGCCCTCGGCACTGTTGCACAACCTCAAGCACAACAAGATCCTGCATCGCACCAACATCCTGCTCAAGGTCGAGCAGCAGGCCGTGCCTTATGTGAGCGTCGATCAACGCCTGAGCCTCACCCGCATCGATGATCGGTTCGTCCGCGCCACGCTGCATTATGGCTATATCGATCAGATCGACGTGCCGACCGACCTTGCCCGCAGCGAAGGATTGCTCAGCGGAACCGGCGGCACCTCCTTCTTCGTCGGGCGCAGCGCGATCCGCCGGGCGATCAAGCCCAGCATGCCGCGCTGGATGGTGGGCCTCTACACCTTCCTGCACCGCAACGCTGCCGATCCGACCGCCTATTTCGCCATCCCGCCCAACAGAGTGGTCGAACTTGGCAGTCAGTTCGAGCTATAGGAACGCATGATGGAAAGCCGCTTCTCCAGCTATGTGATGGCCGCATTCACGGTCGGCCTGGTCGCGCTGATCACCGCCGCTGCCTTGCCACTGCTGGGGCTGGCGTCCTCGGCCCTGCTGTTCCTGCTCCCGGTGCTACTCGCCGCCGTGCGCGGCGGCATCGGGCCGGGGCTGCTGGCAGCGGTTGCGGGCGGCATTGCCTATAATTTCCTGCTGCTCCCACCGCGCTTCAGCCTCGCCATTCATGGGTTCGACCATGTCATCAGCCTGATCGTGCTGGTCACGGTGGCGCTGGTGACAAGCAGCCTCGCCATGCGCCTCAAACTGCGCGAGCAGGAAGCGCTGGATCAGGTGGCGGACAGTCGGGAAGCCGCACAGCTTTCCGCCTTGCTCGCAGAGGGTGACATTGCCGGGGCACCGGAACGCGGCGTGACATGGCTGGCGAACCTCTACGGCCATGCCCAGCTGCTGCATGATGGCGGAACCGAAGGCGATGCCGCGTTCACATCGCTCGATCATTCCGCCGCTGCATGGGCACTCCATAATGGCGACATGACCGGGCACGGCACCAGCATCATGCCCGCAGCGGAATGGAGCTTCATCCCGCTATCCCTGCGCAACTGGGCCAATCGCGGCCTGCTCGCCATCGCAAGACCGGAAGGCGGCAGCATCCGCAGCGAGAGCCAGCTTGCCCATCTGCGCAGCCTCGCCTTGCTGGTAGGGCAAGCCTGCGACCGCGCCGAGCTGGAACAGCAACGGCAAGCACGCGAAACGATGGAGCATGGCGACCGCCTGCGCCGCGCGCTTCTTGCCTCGCTCGCGCATGATTTCCGCACGCCCCTCACCGTCATCACCGGCCAGCTTGCAACGCTCTCGGCCAAGTCCCCCGAGGCGCGCGAGGCCCTCACGGCCGCCCACCGCCTCAACCGCACGATCGAGGATCTGCTCGGCGCCGCCAAGCTTGAGCATGGCGCCCTCGCCCCTTCGCTCGAAAGCCTCGATCTGGTCGATGTCGTCGCCAGCGCCTGCGATGCCGCCGCCCGCCCGGCCACCATCCAGCTTGATCGCGCCATCCCCACCGATCTGCCCTTCGTGATTGCCGATCCCGTCCTGCTGCATCATATCCTGCTCAACCTGCTCGACAATGCCGCGCGCCATGCCAAAAAGGTCATCCACATCTCGGCGCAGGTGCAGGCAAAGGAGGTTTTGCTGGCGATTGCAGATGATGGCCCCGGCATCCCTGAGGATGAGCGCGAGCGGCTGTTCGATCAGTTCGCCCGGGCGGAAGGCAGTGATCGCACCCAAGGCAGCGGCCTCGGCCTCTCCATCGTCAAAGGCTTTGCCGAAGCGATGGGCATCGCGGTCACAATCACCGCCGCGCCCGATGGCGGCGCCTGCTTCACCCTCGCCATTCCGCAGGCACTCCCCAGCGCATGAGCAACATCCTCACCATCGATGATGAGCCCGCAATCCAGCGCCTGCTCAGCGCAATCCTGCAGCGCGATGGCCATAGCGCGATTCCAGCCAACAATGCGCGCGAGGCGCTGAGCAAGCTTGGCCAAAGCAGCATCGATGCCATCCTGCTCGACCTTGGCCTGCCGGATCGCGACGGCATCGAGCTGATCGGCGCGATCCGCGCCATCTCGCCTGCCCCCATCATCGTCGTCACCGCCCGCTCGGACATTCAGGAGAAAGTCGCCGCGCTGGACCTTGGCGCGGATGATTATGTGACCAAGCCATTCGATGGCGACGAGCTGCTCGCCCGCCTGCGCTCAGCCCTGCGCCGCAATGGCAAACCCACCGACGAGACGCTCCAGCACGGCCCCATCAAGATCGATCGCGCCCGCCACAGCGTCTCCGTGCGCGGCGCACCCGTGTCGCTCACGCCCAAGGAGTTCGCGATCCTGGAGATGCTCACCCAGGCCGGTGGCCGCGTCCTCACCCACGCCGCCCTCTTGGAGCATGTCTGGGGCAAGGCGCATCTTGGCGATGTCGATTATCTGCGCGTCGCCATCCGCGCGCTGCGCCTCAAGATCGAGGAAGACGCTGCCGCGCCCCGGCTGATCCGCAACGAACCAGCCATCGGATATCGCCTTGCCGATCAGGATTGAATGCGCCAGAAGTGTCTCAATAGTGCCGTCGATCAGGTCAGCCGCAGCGCTGGCGAACAGGGATGAGGTCTCATGGATGGCAAGAGCGCAGAGAGGGCGCGCGAGCAGCTGGTTGCCGCCCTGCATCAGACCGCCGCGGGCGATCGCGCTGCGCTCCAGCACGTTTATGAACTGACCTCTGCGAAGCTTTTCGGCATCTGCCTGCGTATCTGCGGGGATCGTGAAGCTGCGGAGGATGTGTTGCAGGATGTGTATGTCAAAGTCTGGCGCCGCGCCGCGAGCTTTGACGCGCAGCGCGCCAGCCCGATCAGCTGGCTCGCGATCATCGCGCGCAACACGGCGGTCGATTGGCGCCGCAGCCAGGTCCATCATGCAGGCGCGGACGAGAGCGCGATGGCGCTGATCCCGGACGATGGCCCGCTGGCCGATCACATCCTCGAGCAATCCGAAACGCGCGATCTGCTGCTCGCCTGCCTCGATGGGCTGGAGGCCGATCAGGCCGTCGCGATCCGCCGCACCTTTCTGGGCGGCCTCACCTATAGCGAACTGGCCGACCGCCTGCGCATCCCACTCGGCACCATAAAGAGCCGGATCAGGCGCGGCATGCAGGGACTGAAGGAGTGCCTGGGCGATGCTTGACGCACTCACACCCTCCGAGCGAGACGACCTCGCCGCCGAACTCGCACTCGGCCTGCTGGAAGGCGAAGAGCGCGCAAAGGCGCTGCGCCTGTCCCTCGCCGACCCAAGCTTTGCGGCGCAAGTCGAGGCATGGAGCCATCGCCTCTCGCCCATGCTGGACATGACGCCCGAACAGGCGCCACCCGCCCATATCTGGAGCGCAATCGAAGCGCGCATTGGCGGCGCACTATCGGGTCGCCCATCGCCTGAACGCTCCGTGCGCAGCTTGCGCTTCTGGCAGGGCAGCGCCTTGCTGAGCGGCGCAATCGCCGCCAGCCTCGCGCTCATCCTCGTCACCCGCCCCGCCCCCGCACCGCAGTCCACGCCCGGCGCAGTCGGCCTCTCCCAACTCGTCGATGCGCAAGGCGCCGCGACCATGGCGATCAGCTATGATCCGCAATCCGGCGTGCTGCGCATGGGCACCAGCCAGATCGCCAACGGCGCAAAAGCCCCCGAGTTGTGGGTCATCCCCGCCGACGGCGTCCCCCGCTCGCTCGGCATCATCAATCCGCAAGGCGGCAAACATGCGGTGAGCGAAGAGCTGCGCGCCTTCCTGCAAAATGGCGCAACACTCGCCATCACGCTAGAAAACGCCGCCACCGCCCCCCACGCTGCGCCAACATCCGCGCCGATCCTGACCGGAAAAATATCGATTATTTGAGCAAGTGATGCATCCGCGGCGTTCGCCGCCCCGTATCTCCTCCCGCACCCCAGCAAAGGCGGTGCGAGATGAAGGATGCCCGTGATGAAATCGCACTATCGTAAAATCACTATCGCTGTGGCTGGCGCGCTGCTGCTCGGCGGGACCGCGT
>CAMLFF010000155.1 GCA_946479185.1 uncultured Sphingobium sp. | reverse complement strand
GCGGCCTGCCCAAGAAGATGGCGCTCGAGCTGTTCAAGCCGTTCATCTACGCCCGTCTCGATGCCAAGGGTCTCTCCATGACCCTCAAGCAGGCGAAGAAGTGGGTCGAGAAGGAGCGCAAGGAAGTTTGGGACATCCTCGATGAGGTGATCCGCGAGCATCCTGTGCTGCTGAACCGCGCCCCTACGCTTCACCGTCTTGGCATTCAGGCGTTTGAGCCCGTGCTGATCGAGGGCAAGGCGATCCAGCTTCACCCGCTGGTCTGCTCGGCCTTCAACGCTGACTTTGATGGCGATCAGATGGCCGTCCACGTTCCACTGAGCCTAGAGGCCCAGCTGGAAGCGCGCGTGCTGATGATGTCCACCAACAACATCCTCTCGCCTGCCAACGGCAAGCCAATCATCGTGCCTTCACAGGACATGGTGCTCGGCATCTATTATCTTTCAATGGAGCGCGACAACGAGCCCGGCGAAGGCATGATGATGTCGCATCTGTCGGAAGTGCATCAGGCGCTGTTCGCCAAGGCCGTGACACTCCACTCCAAGATCATCAGCCGCATTCCGCAGGTCGATGAAAATGGCGTCGAGTATATGAAGCGCTTTGAGACGACGCCTGGTCGTATGCTCATCGGCGAGTGCCTCCCCAAGAGCCACAAGGTGCCATTCGAGACCGTCAACCGCCTCCTCACCAAGAAGGATGTGGGCGACGTGATCGATGAGGTCTATCGCCACACCGGCCAGAAGGACACGGTGCTGTTTGCCGATGCGATCATGTCGCTGGGCTTCAAGCACGCGTTCCAGGCAGGCATCTCGTTCGGTAAGGACGATATGATCATTCCGGACAGCAAGATCCCGCTGGTCGATGAGACCAAGGCTCTGGTTGCCGATTATGAGCAGCAGTATCAGGACGGCCTGATCACGCAGCAGGAGAAGTATAACAAGGTGATCGACGCCTGGTCTGGCTGTGGTGACCGCGTTGCGGCTGCCATGATGGACGAGATTCGTTCGATGCCGATGGACCCTGAGACGGGCCGCCTGAAGCAGATCAACTCGATCTACATGATGAGCCACTCCGGTGCGCGTGGTTCCCCAGCGCAGATGAAGCAGCTTGCCGGTATGCGTGGACTTATGGCCAAGCCATCGGGCGAGATCATCGAAACGCCGATCATCTCGAACTTTAAGGAAGGTCTGACCGTCCTTGAGTACTTCAACTCGACCCACGGCGCCCGTAAGGGTCTTGCCGATACCGCGCTCAAGACGGCAAACTCGGGTTACCTGACCCGCCGCCTTGTGGACGTGTCGCAGGATTGCACGATCGTCGAGATCGATTGCGGGACTGATCGTGCGCTTGAGATGAAGGCGATCATTCAGGGTGGTTCCACCATTGCCTCGCTCGGTGAGCGTGTGCTTGGTCGTACGACCGCTGAGGACATCATCGACATCAAGGATGGCTCGGTTCTCGTGCCGGAAGGCGAATTGCTCGACGAGGCGATGGTTGCCAAGATCGAAGCGATTGGCGTTCAGGCGATCAAGATCCGCAGCCCGCTGATCTGCGAGAGCAAGATGGGCGTTTGCGCCAAGTGCTACGGTCGTGACCTTGCACGCGGTACGCCTGTGAACATCGGTGAAGCTGTCGGCGTTATCGCTGCACAGTCGATCGGTGAGCCAGGCACGCAGCTGACCATGCGTACCTTCCACATCGGTGGCGCGGCGCAGCTCAATGAGCAATCCAATCTGGAAGCCGTCGCTGATGGTACGCTCGAACTGCGCGACATGCCCACCATCATGGACAAGAATGGGCGTCGCCTGTCCCTTGCCCGTAATGGCGAGCTGGCGATCATCGATCCAGAGGGCCGCGAGCGCGCTGTCCATCGCCTGCCTTATGGTGCGAGCATCCTGTTCGAGACCGGCAGCAAGGTGAAGCAGGGCGATCGTATCGCTGAGTGGGATCCGTTCACGCAGCCAATGATCACCGAAAAGCCTGGTATCGTGAAGTATCAGGACCTTATCGATGGCAAGACGCTGACCGAGCAGGCAGACGAAGCAACGGGCATCACGCAGCGCGTGGTCACCGAATATCGTGCACCAACCCGCTCGAAGGACGATCTGCGTCCGCGCCTCACGCTGCTGGATGATGAATCCGGTGAAGCTGGTCGCTACCTGCTCGCCATCGGCGCCACGCTCTCGGTTGAGGATGGTGCGCAGGTGCAGGCCGGTGACGTTCTGGCTCGTGTGTCTCGCGAAGCTGCAAAGACCCGTGACATCACCGGCGGTCTGCCGCGTGTTGCCGAGCTCTTTGAAGCCCGCAAGCCCAAGGACAATGCGATCATCGCACGGGTCTCTGGCCGCGTGCAGTTCCTGAAGGATTACAAGGCCAAGCGCAAAATCGCGATCCTCCCTGAGGATGGCGGCGAGCCGGTCGAATATCTGATCCCCAAGAGCAAGGTGATCGACATTCAGGAAGGCGATTACGTCAAGCGTGGCGACAACCTGATCGGCGGTTCACCTGATCCGCATGACATTCTTGAAGTGCTCGGCATCGAGCCGCTGGCCGAATATCTCGTCAGCGAAATTCAGGAAGTCTATCGTCTGCAAGGCGTGAAGATCAACGACAAGCACATCGAGACGATCGTTCGTCAGATGCTGCAGAAGGTTGAAATCACCAATGGCGGCGACACCACCTTGCTGGCTGGCGAACAGGTCGACCGGGACGAAATGGACGAAGTGAACGCCAAGATGGGCCCCAACACGCAGCTCGCTGAAGGCAAGCCTGTGTTGCTCGGCATCACCAAGGCGAGCCTGCAGACACGCAGCTTCATCTCGGCCGCATCGTTCCAGGAGACCACACGCGTGCTGACCGATGCCGCTGTGCACGGCAAGAAGGACACGCTCGTCGGCCTCAAGGAGAATGTGATCGTTGGGCGTCTGATCCCGGCGGGCACAGGGTCCTCGATGAACCGCATGCGCATTGCCGCCAACAGCCGTGACGCGGCGCTCCGGGCCGCGATGCGCATGTCGAACGCGGCCTCGCTCATCGCGCCGAAGACGGCGGCTGAAGAACATGCTGCCGAGCTTCGTCAGCCTGTCGAAGCCACGGTCGGCGACGATCCGCTTGGCGCCGTTCAGGGCGATGACTTCACCACCGAAGATCTGGGCTGATTGCCCAGCGCCTTTGGTGCTGAGTTGACCAAATGATGAAGGCCCGCTGGAGCGATCCGGCGGGCCTTTCTCGTTGTTGAGGGTATCTTTAGGGGTGACGGGGCATGAGGCGGAATGCCCCGAAACATCTGTGCCGCGTTGACAGCCAATGCCGCGACGCCGCATGAAAGCCGCGCCATGAAGATCGCCTATCTCCTCAACATGTATCCGCTGATCAGCACCACCTTCATCCGGCGGGAGATTGCCGCGATCGAGGCGGCGGGGCAGCCGGTCGAGCGTTTTGCGTTGCGGCATTGGGACGATAAATTGGTCGACCCTGCCGACATCGCCGAACAGCAGCGCACCCATTATATCCTCACTGGCAGCAAGGCAGCACTGGCGCGTGACGTACTGCTCACACTCGTCACGCATCCGCTGCGCTTCGCTGCACTCCTGCCGCTGTGGTGGCGCGTGTGGCGCAACGCCGGGCGCAACTTCGTCGCCCATGTCGCCTATCTGCTTGAGGCGATGGCTTTTGCGCGGCGGACGCAGGCGCTGGGCATCGATCATGTTCATGCGCATTTCTCGACCAATGCGACGACCGTCGCCATGTTCGCGCGCAGGCTTGGCGGACCGAGCTATAGCTTCACGGTGCATGGCCCGGATGAACTGGTGCCGGGCGAACCACAGGCGCTCTCCATCCAGGAGAAAACACGCGATGCGGCCTTCATCGTGGCGATCACGGCCTATTGCCGTGGACGGATCATCGAGGAAGCGCCCGAGGCTGCGAGCAAGGTGCACATCATCCATTGCGGGATCGATCTGGCGGACTTCCCTTTCGACCCTACCCCGCCGCAAAGCAGCCGGATCATCTGCATCGGGCGGCTCTGCACAAACAAGGGCCAGATCCATATTCCGCCCGCCGTGGCGGCTGTCATTGGGGAATTCCCCGATCTGGTGGTGGAACTGATCGGTGGAGGCGATGACGAGCCTGCCCTGCGCGCCGAGATCGCCAGGCATGGGCTTGAGCGCAACATCATCCTGCATGGCTGGGGGACTGGCGCTTATGTGCGGGAACAATTGGAGTCTGGCCGCGCGATGCTGCTGCCAAGTTATGCCGAGGGTCTGCCCATTGGGATCATGGAGGCCTTTGCGATCGGGCGGCCTGTTCTGAGCACAACGATTGCAGGCATTCCCGAGCTTCTGGACGAGAGCTGCGGATGGATTTTCGCGCCCGGTGATGAGGCTGCAATCGCCACCGCCTTGCGCGGGATCATGCGCGCAACACCCGACGAGCGTGCCGCTTTGGGCGCGGAAGGTCGGCGGCGGGTTGAGGAGCGGCACGATCTGCACAAGTCAGCCCGCGAGATGCTGGACGCATTCCAAGCCATCTGAACATACGACCATAAGACGTTGCCGGATAATAGAAAAGGGCGCGCGAGCTAAGCCCGCGACGCCCTTATCAATATCGTAAAGCTGTGCGGAAAGGCTGAGCCCTCCCGCGCAGAATCAGCCGACGATTTCTTCTGGCTTGAAGAAGTAAGCGATCTCGATCGCTGCATTCTCATCGCTATCCGAACCATGAACGCTGTTCGCTTCAATGGACTCAGCCAGTTCCTTGCGGATCGTGCCGGGCTCTGCATTGGCGGGGTTGGTGGCGCCCATGATGTCGCGGTTGCGCTGCATGGCGTTCTCGCCCTCGAGAACCTGCACGACCACGGGGCCGGAAATCATGAAATCAACGAGCTCGCCGAAGAAGGGGCGCTCTTTGTGAACGGCGTAAAAGCCCTCGGCCTGCTCGCGGCTCATCTGAATGCGCTTGGAAGCGACGACGCGCAGGCCAGCTTCCTCCAGCATCTTCGTGACAGCGCCGGTCAGGTTGCGACGGGTCGCATCTGGCTTGATGATCGAAAAAGTGCGGGTAACCGCCATGTGGATGCTCCGAAAAACGAACTGGAATAAGGCTGCGCGCGCTCTAGCTGCGAAGCCGTGCTGGATCAAGCCTACTGTCTTTCCCAGCGCTGTTACGATGACTTAATATCTTCGGGGGTGGGACCCGGAATATCTTCGGGGGTGGGACCCGGACGTTCAGCAACACGCCAAGAGGCAATTGTTGGCGGACATCATGCCGACGGTCGGGCTCGAAAATCTCTGATTGTTTACGGCCCCTGCCGCCATTTGCCGCCATCCTGACGCCAGAAACGCGGTGTTACGCCATCGGCTTTGCTCAGCACACGCCAGCTTTGACGCGCTTCATCCAGCGTTGCATCGTCGAAAAAATAGAAAGCGCGCTCAAACGCCCGCGCCTCGTCACGCCAATGACCATCGGCGAGCGCAATGTAGCGCGCGCCGTTGAGTGCCTCGCAACAATCCGACAGCAGGATCGGCTGCACCTGCGGCATGGGCGCCTGCGCCTCATCATTGGCGAGGTAGGTTTCAGGCCCGGCACTCCACAAAGCGCGTGAGATGCGTTTGCGCTGATCGTCCTCGCCCGACACGACGAGCAAGCGCCCGCCATCGTCCAGAATTTTCCGGGCGATGGCGGGAATCACGCTTTCGGCGGGATCACGACTGAGCTGATAGAAGTCGACCTGCATGGGCGCCCTTCAGATCAGCGCTTCACGCCACCTCATAATGATCGCGAATCAGCTGATCGAGCAGACGCACGCCATAGCCAGTCGCGCCCTTGTCCCAGGTTGCGCCGGGCTTATCGGCCCATACCATGCCCGCGATATCGAGATGCGCCCACTTCACATCATCCTGCACGAAGCGCTTGATGAACTGGGCTGCGGTGATCGATCCGCCATGACGGGGGCCGATATTCTTGATGTCCGCAATCGGGCTGTCGATCAGCTTGTCATACGCATCGGACATCGGGAAGCGCCACAATTTCTCGCCGCTCTGAATTCCGGCCGTGAGGAGCTGGTTTGCGAGACCATCATCATTGGCGAAGAGCCCGCCATGCTCAAAGCCGAGCGCAACGATCATGGCGCCGGTGAGCGTCGCCAAATCGATGACCGTGTTCGGCTTATAGGTCTCCTGCGCCCACCAGATGGCGTCGCACAGCACCAGACGCCCTTCCGCATCCGTGTTCAGCACTTCCACTGTCTGGCCGGACATGGTGGTGACGATATCGCCAGGACGCTGGGCGTTCCCGTCCGGCATATTCTCGACCAGGCCGCAAATGCCGACCACATGCGTGCGGGCCTTGCGTGACGCCAGCGCCTTGAGCGTTCCGGCGACCGCGCCAGCCCCGCCCATATCCCACTTCATATCTTCCATGCCCGCTGCGGGCTTGATGGAGATGCCGCCGGTGTCGAAGGTGACGCCCTTACCCACCAGAACCAGCGGCGTTTCCTGCGCGCCACCGGTACCATCCCAGCGCAGCGCCAGCAGGCGCGGCTTGCGATGAGAACCCTGCGCGACGCCAAGCAAGGCGCCCATGCCCAGCTTTGCCATGTCATCCTCGTCCAGCACCGTCACTTCGACGCCAAGGTCAGCCAGATGGCCCACGCGCTCGACGAAGCTCTCGGGATAGATGATGTTGGCGGGCTCGGCGACTAGCTCCTTGGTGAGCGCAACGCCTTGTGCCACGCCCATCTGATCGGCCAGCGCATCGGCAAGCTGCGCGGAGTCGCTCACCAAGGTGAGCGTTTCGAGCGAGGGCTTGGCGTTTTCGCTGAGCTTGGTGCGATAGGTGTCGATCCGCCAGCTGCGCAACTGCGCGCCAAGGCCGAGATGGGCGAGCGCATCTGCCTCAAGCCCTGCACCAACCACAGCGGCGCTCGTTACGCCGGACGTCAGCAGGCGCGCCGTGATCGCGGCACCAGCGCTTTCGAAATCGGGAAGTTTGCCCTCGCCCGTGCCCACGAGCAGGACGCGCAGTGCATTGCCTCCCTCGTTTACGAACAGTTCGACAACCGACCCAGCCTCACCCTTGAAACGGGAGGCCGTCGCGGCCTGCGCCGCGAGCGCAGCAGCCTCGATTCCCGGAGCAACATCTGCGCCTTTGGCCACCGGAAAAACGAGGCAGCCAGCATCCGTTGGACGAGTGGCGCTGATGGCAATCTGCATGAAGAAGCTCCTGGTGATAATGAGTGTGCCGGACGGCACGAGGACCCGATGAGGCCCAGAGATAGGCATGAATTAGCGCCTTGCCAGACGATATGCCACGCCAAAGGGAGCTTTAACCGCGATTTCATGCCTTCCAAGGCAATTGCGATGTTTGCGTTGCGGTGCAATAGGGCGGGATTGACGCGGCGCGCACGGATGGCACGCTGGTGGGAGAATTCGGCTTGGTTGGGATGAAACGCCGCGAGGATCATGTGCGGAGCGATGCCCGCTATGGCGTCGCCCTGCCCGCTTTGATGGCTGCCCTGCTCATCGCGGGAACATTGGCGCCGGTGTCTGCGCACGCGCAGGATGCGCAG
>CAMLFF010000154.1 GCA_946479185.1 uncultured Sphingobium sp. | reverse complement strand
CAGGGCAATCATGAAGAAGTGTTCCTGATGGCTGCGCGTGGGGACGAAAATGCCCTGCGCTTCCTCACCCGCATCGGGGGGCGCGAGACGCTGATGTCCTATGGCGCGAGCGAGCAGGATCTCGACCAGATGACGCTGGGCGAACTGCGCGACTGGCTGATGGCGGCAGTGCCCGAGCAGCATCTGCAATTCCTCGAGAGCATGGGCGACCGCGTGCTCATCGGCGATTATGCCTTCGTCCACGCAGGCATTCGCCCGGACGTGCCGATGGCGGAGCAGGAGAGCAAGGACCTGCGCTGGATCCGCGACGAATTCCTCGATTTCGACAAGCCGCACGAGTTTTTCGTCATACACGGGCATTCGATCACCGCGGCGGTGGAGCAACTCCCCAACCGCATGGGCATCGACACCGGCGCTTATGATAGCGGCGTGTTGACCGCCGTGGGGCTGGAAGGCACGGAGCGCTGGCTGCTGAATACGGCTGGCGTGCGGGGCTAAGGATTAGTTCTGCAATGCAGAATATTCGAGCATGGCTAAAGCTCCGCATTTAGAAGCTTTGCTCATGAGCTCGGTGCCTGTGCTCACTTTCGAACAGCATGGCGCCGAATATTTTGGTGCTGCCGCTCTGTCGTTGCTTCCAGAACTTCGAACAGCGTTGCAGAACCTGCCGCCAGAAAAAGCTGGCGTCCGCATTTACGGCATCAAGGCGCTTCATCCGATGTTGGAAGCAAATGGGCCGATAGGCGCTCTTGCCTCCAACCTTCTCGGTCCGCACTGCCGACCGGTCCGCGCGATCCTGTTCGACAAGAACCCCACTACGAATTGGTCGTTAGCCTGGCATCAGGATCGCACGATCTGCGTGAAGCACAAGATCAGCGCCGAAGGTTATGGGCCTTGGACAGTGAAAGGCGGAATGCACCATGTCGAGCCGCCGTTCGACTTGCTTTCACAGATGGTGACGCTTCGCATCCATCTCGATGATGTTCCCCCAGAAAATGCTCCGCTGCTGGTTTCACCCGGCTCCCACCTATCGGGACGGATCAAAACCAGCGACTATGCTGAGGTGGTCCGCCAATGCGGCGTATATGCGTGCCTCGCCCGCGCAGGAGACGTGTGGCTATATGCCACTCCCATCCTCCACGCGTCCGAGGCTGCCAGCCTGAAAGGCCATCGCCGGGTGTTGCAGATCGACTATTCGGCTGCTGAGCTAGGCGGCGGACTGGAATGGCTCGGCATCTAAAGCCCGCGTAACTATTTGGTCAGCATGCCCGGCTGGCTTTGCGACGCGCGCGCCTCTAAGTGCGGCACCTTAAGTTCAAGCAATCAGGTGAACGTATGGCCCGCAAACATTCCAAACATGGCTCCTATGAGGACATGTATCCGGCAGAGGAAGCGGCTGCGCCCGTGGTGCCCTGCTGGCTGTGCGGAAGGCCGACCGGCGAGACGATCATCTGGCACCACCCCATCCCCAAAAGCCGTGGCGGCAAGGATGTCGTGCCGATGCATCCTATCTGCCAGCAGATGCTCATCACCAACTTCACCAATTCCGAACTGCAACGCTATGGGATGGATGTGGAAGGGCTGCTCGCCAACCCACCGGTGCGCAAGTTTGTCGATTGGGTGGCGAACAAGGACCCCGACTTCACCGCGACTCTCGCCAAAAAGCAGCGCTGATCGGTCAAGCTGTCGGGACTGTCCCCCCATCGATCACATATTCCGTGCCGGTGATGCTGCCTGCGCGATCGGAAGCGAGGAAGGCGATGAGGTTCGCCACTTCCTCCGGCGTTGAGGGCCGCCCCAGCGGAATGCCGCCGAGCGATGCCATGATGCTTTGCCGGCTCTCCTCCAGACTGATGCCATGCTCGGCGCTGATCCGCCGGGCGAGATCGACCGATGCCTCGGTATCGATCCAGCCGGGCGATACGCGTACGACGCGCACGCCAGCAGGAGCCACCTCCTTGGAGAGGCTCTTGCTGTAGGTTGAGAGCGCTGCTTTTGCGGCGGCATAGGCTGTCGTCGCATCGGGCAGAGGCAATGTGCGCTGGATTGAGGTGACATGGATCACGACACCGCTGCCTTGCCCCACCATGCCGGGCACGAGTGCGCGATCAAGCCGCACGGCGGGCATGAGGTTGAGGTCCAGCTCTTTTTGCCACTGGGCGTCGTCCAGCGCAGCAAATCCACCCGCCGGTGCGGAGGAGCCGCCGAGCATATGGACGATGATATCGACGCCGCCCAGCCGCTCTTGCACTGCCTCGGCCAGTTCGGCGCAACCTTGAGCAGTCGTCAGGTCGGCGGCAACGAACAGCGCTTCCGGGAGATCATCGGGCCGCGCCCTGGCGGTGGTCAGCACCTGCGCGCCGAGTTCCCGAAACAGGCTGACCGTAGCCGCCCCTGCGCCGCGCGTGCCGGAGGTGATGAGCGCACGCTTGCCCTCAAGGGTCAGGAACGGGATCATGGCTTGATCTCCAGCTCGGCGATCTTATCGCCTTCAAGGCGGAACAGATAGCGCAGGTCCACCGGACTGCCGGGGAAGTTGCCCGTGAGATGGCTGGTCACGATGGTGCGTCCGCCCTCGTCTGCAATCGCGAAAGGCTCGGCGGTGTAGCTATATTTGGTTGAGGCATCAGCCTTCCACTGGAGGATCGCGGGGAGACCGGTGTGGGTATGGCCCTCGTCCCTGACGATGGCATCCTTCGTGAAACAGCGCGAGATTGTCTCGGCATCGCGCTTTTGGTCGGCGTCGAAATAGCGGGAGATAGGCGCGGGAAGATCGATGGACATGAGGTGCTCCTTTTGTTGGAAGCAACTTAGCACTGGACCGAACCGCCGATAATCGGGATAAATGCAGATGAAGCGTTGCGAATTTCGGGATAATTATGCCGCATAATCTGCTCGATCTCGATATTGTGATGGCCTTGGCGCGCAGAAACTCCTTCCGCGCGGCGGCGCTCGAGCTGCAAATGTCGACCACGGCGCTCAGCAACATGATCGCCAAGATCGAGCGCCAGTTGGGGGTGCGCTTGTTTAACCGGACGACGCGCAGTGTGTCGCTCACCGATGCCGGGCGCAGCTTTGTCGCGCAGGTCGGTCCTGCCCTTCAGGATATTCATGGCGCAATGGATGCGGTGCGCTCCCAGCAGGAAACGCCATCGGGCACATTGCGGATCAATGCCTTTGCGACGGCTGCGCGGGAGATATTGGCGCCGCTCATCCTCGATTATCTGCGGCGATACCCGCAAGTGCATATCGATCTGGTGACCGAGGGCCGGCTGGTCGACGTGGTGGCCGATGGGTTCGATTTGGGCATCAGAAGCGCCGACCTTGTGCCGAGTGATATGATCGCCGTGAAGCTGGGGCCGCCCCGCACCTATGCGGTGGTGGGTTCACCAACATATTTCGAGCAGCATGGCGCGCCGCTCGTGCCGCCCGACCTGCTCAGCCACGCCTGCATCCGCGTCCGACTGCCCAATGGCGCAATGCACCGCTGGCATTTCGAGAAGGATGGGCAGCCGGTCCAGATCGAAGTCCAGGGCGCTCTCACACTTGATGAAGCCAGCCTCGCGCGCATCGCTGTGCTTGATTCATTCGGCATCGGTCTGTTCATGGAATCCGATGTGCGCGAGGATATCGAGGCCGATCGCCTCGTGCGGGCGCTGGAGGACTGGACGCCCGCAATAGCGCCGCTCTGCCTCTATTATCCGGGCCGCAAGAACCCTTCCGCTGCTTTTCGGGCCTTCATTGAGATGGCGCGCCAGTTCACGGCAACCCAAGCAAAATAAAGGCCGACAGATTGCTCTGCCGGCCTTCAAAGTCGTCGATGGATTAGTTTGCCCGAGCTTAGGCGACCTGCGCGGTCTCCAGCTCTTCGAGAATTTCGTCAGGGTCACGCAGCACATAGCCACGGCCCCACACGGTCTCGATGTAATTTTCGCCGCTGCAGGCAAGGCTCAGCTTCTTGCGCAGCTTGCAGATGAACACGTCGATAATCTTGAGTTCTGGCTCGTCCATGCCGCCATAGAGATGATTGAGGAACATCTCCTTGGTGAGCGTGGTGCTTTTGCGGAGCGATAGTAGCTCCAGCATCGCATATTCCTTGCCGGTCAGGTGGACGCGGTTGCCATCCACCTCAACGGTCTTGGCATCGAGATTGACGGCCAGCTTGCCAGTGCGGATAACCGACTGGGAATGGCCCTTGGAGCGGCGCACCACGGCATGAATGCGGGCGACCAGCTCATCCTTATGGAATGGCTTGGTGACATAATCATCCGCGCCGAAGCCGAAGGAGCGGACTTTGCTGTCCATCTCTGAAATGCCGGAGAGGATGAGAACAGGTGTCTGGACACGGGCTGCACGCAGCTTTTTAAGCACGTCATAGCCGTGCATGTCCGGCAAGTTCAGATCCAGGCAAATGATGTCGTAATCATACAGCTTGCCCAGATCGAGACCTTCCTCGCCAAGGTCCGTTGTATAAACGTTGAACCCTTCGGTCGTGAGCATAAGCTCAATCGCCTTAGCGGTTGTTGGTTCGTCTTCAATCAGCAGAACGCGCATACGCCAGCCCCTCTGTTCGACCTTCCCAACCGCCCCTAGCGGCCCGAAAGCTCCAACGTCACTATTAACCATATGAGGTATGAATGCAAAAGGTTAATTTTGCGTAAACCCGCCTGACTCCACGAGTCGCGGGTGATTCGCTGCGCTGACTCAGTCGCGGCGGACGCTGGTCGAGCCTAGGCCGATGGGGTTAAGAGAGGGTGATTTTTCGCCAAGCAGGATTAACCTTGTGACGGGCGAGAGACGGAGCAAGCGATGGAGCACCAGAGGCACGACAATCGCGATCAGGAACAACATCGCGCGTGACGCGTAGGGCGCCAGATAGTGCGCGAAGGCGACGTGCAGATACATGATGACCATTGACGCGCTGCCGAGCCAGACCAAGGGCGCCATCAAAACGGGTGGCAAACGGCGGACAAGCAACGCCAGCATGATGGTGGCAGCAGCCGCAGTGAACAGCGACAAGTTGAGCCAGCCGAGATTGCCCGCCTTCATGTTGACGGGGAGCGGGATGATGAAGGCAGCGAGGGTGATCGCCGCGAATAGCATCGTTTGTCGGCGGCCGAGCTGGCCCCACTCATGCCACAACGCGCCCGTCCACATCATCAGCACTGCCCCAGGCACGGCGAGCAACCCAAAGGGCGATGCGCCGCCAAGCTGATGGGCGATGAGGGACAGGCCATAGATCGCCAGCATCACCGGGAACAACATGCGCGAATCAGCGCGCCTGCCGCCCATAAGCAGCGCATTCCAGATCAGTCGGGCGAGGATGAGGCAGGGAATGAACCACAGGATCGTGAATGGCCCTCTGGTGTGCGCTGTCTCGAACAGGATCGTCCAGACGCCCTGCTGCCAGCTCGCGAAAATCGGCAACATGCCGCGCTCGCTCTCGATCCAAAAATCCACCGCCAGCAAAAGCGCGCTGAAAATCAGGAACGGCAGCAACAGACCCAGCGCACATCGACGCAGCAGCCTGCCCCAAGGCACAAAGCGCGCCGTATAGCCCGAGAGGATGAAAAACAGCGGCATATGAACCGCATAGATCGCATCGCGCAGCGGCCCGCGCGTCCAGATATGCCCGGCAACGACGGCCAGAATCGCCAGCCCCTTGAGCGCATCCACCCAATCGAGGCGTTGCATCCGCTGCGGCATGGCAGGCAGATGAGCCGTGGCGCTTCCCCCTTGCATGGGCACGGCCTATAGAGCCGATCATGTCCTTTACCAGCTCATCTTATCCCGGCCTCAATGCAGGCTTGTCCCCTCTCACCGATCGCGTGATCTTCATGGATGGCGAGGCCATCGTTCTCGACAAGCCCGCAGGCCTGCCCGTGGATGCGCCACGCGATGGCAGCTTGAGCCTTGAGAATCATCTCGGCAGCCTCTTGTTCGGCTTCCAGCGCTGGCCCGTCGCCGTACATCGGCTGGATCGGGATACGAGCGGCTGCCTGCTGCTCGCCCGCAATCCCAAATCAGCCAAGCGCTTTACTGAGGCGTTCGAGGGCCGCCAGGTCGGCAAAACCTATCTCGCGATCCTCGATGGTGTGCCAAGCGAGACGCAGGGCACCATCGACATCCCGCTCGGCAAGACCAGCACCAAAGAAGAAGGCTGGCGCATGGTGCCGGACGAGAAGGGCAAGGCCGCAGTCACACATTGGGAAGTGCTCGCCGCGCACGATAACCGCTCGCTGATCCGCTTCAAGCCGGAGACGGGCCGCACGCATCAGTTGCGGGTTCATGCGCTGCATGGCCTTGGCCTCGGCATATTGGGCGATCCGGTCTATCGCGGTGAGACGCCGGACGCGAGCTGGTCAAAGGGCATGCAGCTCCATGCCCGCAGCCTCTTCATCGATCGCGGAAGCAAGCCGCCTATCAATGTCACCGCGCCAATCCCTGCCGGATTCGCCGAGGCTGGCTTTGCTGATGCCGATGCGCTGGACAAGGCCGTGACGCCCGACGAAGCCTGAGCGCCCGCTACTCGCGCACCTTGCCGCGCCCGGCCTTCACGCTCGCGCGCTTCACTTTGCCATCTACCCGGCGCGTTTGGGATGCCTTGGTCGGCTTGGTCGGCTTGCGCTTCTTTGGCACAAAGGTCGCTTCCACGATCATGGCAATCAGCCGCTCGCGCACTTCACGCTTATTCTCGAACTGAGAGCGTGAGCCTTCGCTGCGCAGGATGAGCACGCCATCATTGGTCATGCGCGATCCAGCGATATTCGCCAGCCGGTGCTTCACCGCATCGGGCAGCGAGGGTGACAGCGCGACATTGAAGCGCAGGATCACCGCGCTATCCGTCGTATTGACATGCTGCCCCCCAGCGCCAGACGCACGGGTGGCGCTTTCCATCAGCTCATTCTCGTCGATGCTGATCGCGCGGGTGATCTGAATGCGGGGCACGGGGCTGCTTTGCGATCCGCCCGGTCAGTCCGGCGACGCCGCTGGCGGCGCGGCTTGCGGCACGATGATGACGGGCGCGGAACTAGGCACAGCTGCCGGGGCTGGTGTCCGCACAGGTGCGGGCTGCGCGGCGGGTTGGGCAGTTGGACGCGGCGCCGGTGCCGGACGCGGTGCGGTCGCTGCCGGTCGTGATGGTTCGGACCGTCGCGGCGCTGCGACGCGCGGAGCTGGGCTCGTCGCACGCACCACTGGCAGCGTGTCGCTCGCTGCGTTGGCCTGTGGTTCGGGCAAGGCTTGCGCAGCATTGGCAGGCACGTCCGTAATCGCGGCTTCCAGCGCGGGGGCTTCTTCCGCAGCCGTACCGATCACGCCGAATTGCTTGGCCATGATCGCCGCGCCCATCAGGAACAGCAGCAACGACACAAAAGCGATCGCCGAAATCACGCTCAGCCAGATGGTGCCAAACAGGCGCACATGCTTGGCCGAGGCAAGCGCCTCATCCGAGAGCGCGCCCGTGAGCGACACATCGGTCCAGTGCGTAATCGCCCGGCGGATCGACCCGGCGACCGGCAGCGTGAGCGCCATGCCCGCCAGCGCCGCAAGCAGCGCCGCGATCAGCCCCGCAAAAAACAGCAGCACGAGTTGGGAAAACAGGTCCGCCCCCATCGCATCGCGCGCGGAAATGGCGGCATAGATGGCGGCG
>CAMLFF010000153.1 GCA_946479185.1 uncultured Sphingobium sp. | reverse complement strand
GCCGGGCACGCCCGCGCCATTGCCAAATGCGAGGGCGAGGGGGATGATTCCGGCGAGGACGCCCATCGGCGCGGCACAGGCGAGGATCATGAAAATGATGTCGCCGGTGCCCAACACGCCGCTCAGCAAGCCGTCCTTGGATCGTTCGTTCTGTGTGCGCCCGTTCATGCTGTTCGCGTCATCCCCCCTATATCGCGCACGCTGGACTACCCAGCCAATCAATGATGTTTCCCGGTCTGCCGGTATTGCGTTGGTGGCACCTTAATTTGTATTTTCGGCCAGCCTCGCTTGTCCGTACGTCTTTTAGGCCCCGTCAGGCCGCCTCGGTCGGGGCGAGGGCCATCACGCGCAATGGACTTCCCGAGCCGCCCTTGATCTTGAGCGGCATTGCGATGATCACTGATCCAAAGACCGGAAGCTGATCGAGATTGGTCAGGCATTGCAGGCCGTAACGGCCATTGCCATGCAGGATCGAATGGGCTGGCATCGGCTCATCGAACAAGCTGGATTGTCCCGCATCTGTGCCTACCGTTTCCACGCCGAGGCCAATGCAATTGCGATCATGAACCAGAAAGCGCATCGCGTCCGCATCCGGACCGGGCGAGTGGGCGCCATCATCCTTGAGATTGAGATAGGAGAGCGTGCCGACGCGCTTCGACCAGCCGGAGCGCAGCAGAATCCAGTGCCGCGGTGGGATAGGGCCATTGCGCTCTTCCCACGCCTCGAGAAAAGCGCGGGTGACGAGGAAGTCCTCATCCGCTGCAGATTCCGCCGCAATGTCGATAACCACGGCAGGGTGGATGAAATCTTCGGGCGGCACCGCGTCGACCGTTCCATTGGGAATGTCACGCCCGGTCACCCAATGGGCCGGTGCATCGAAATGCGTGCCGGTATGCTCGTTCATCGAGATGTTGTTCCAATACCAGGCCGGGCCATTGGCATCGTAGCGCGAGACCGTTTCCATCCGGAAAGGCTCGCACTGCCCGAACTCGGTGGGCAGCACGATGACCGGAAAATCGCTCGACAAGATGTTGGTCAGGTCGATGGCGCGGATCGCGCCGTCGGCTATGCCAGCGATCATGGTGGAGAGGGCCTGATTGGCGTTAGAGGTCACAGGTTTTTCTCCCTTGCATAAAGCGCCGGGTCAGCCAGCCAGCGCGCCATCGCATCGCTCGCTACATCGCCGACGCAGGTCTGTTCGCGCCCCTGCTGAAGCGCTTCGATTGTGGCGGAGGCCAGCCGGGCAGGCGCAACCTTTGGCGGCGGCACAGTCTGGTGATGCTCATCCTCGACCGGCCCGGTGAAGACCGACAGCACCTGCACGCCAGCCGCCCGCATTTCGTGGCGGAACGCCTGCAGGAGCGAGAGTCGCGCGGCCTCGGCTGCGGCAAAGCTCGCATGGGCGGCCGAGCCGGTGAGCGCGTCGCTGGAGATGATATCCACAAAGGCGCCATGCGGTCGGCCAGCAAGCATTGGGCCGCAGCTTTGCGCCAGCCGTGTGAGGCCAATCGCCGCGACCTCGAATGCGCGGCGCTGTTCGACGATATTGGCGCCCTCGCTCACGCCGCCACCGCGCACATGGCGCGCCGTGTTGATCACGATATCGAGCGGCCCGCCAATCTTGCTGAGCGCCTCGGACAGGCTGACCTGATCGCAAATATCGAGCGGAACCATCTGCACGCCGGGCAGGCGCAGCACGGGATGATCGGCATCGGCGATGCGCGTCGGCGGCAGCATCCCGGCCATGATCAACCCTGCGCCCGCATCGTGCAGGGCCTTGACCATTGCGAGGCCGATGGCGCTGCGGGCATCGCTCACCAGCACGGTCTTGCCATGCACGGGCACGATGAACTCGCGCAACTGCGGATCGGTCATGTCGAAATCCCTATTCGGCGGAAAGGCGAAAAGAGCGGCATTCCCGCCCCTGTCGAGGAGAATGCGCACCGTCACCCGGTCGTCCGGGGCGAGGTCATGATGCAGATGGACGAGGGCGATCGGCCCCGCATCGAGCGCAACCGTGCCAGTGCGCCAGGGCAAATGATCGCGGAAATAGAGATCGGTCGAGGCGTGGATGATGGTTTGGCTCAGCAAGCGCCCACCATTCTCGATATCCTGCCAGTCAAGCGCGCCCCAGCAGGCGGGGCAAGCGTCACGCGGCGGATAGGTCGCTGTGCTGCAGGATGTGCAGACTTGCAGCACGAAGCGGCCCATCGCGGCGCGGGCCGACATGGCATGCATCGCGCGGCTGCGCGCACCCGGCGGCGTGTGCCGGGCTTTCTTGCGGGCCAGCGGATCGCGTTTTTCGCGGGGGCTGCGCTCGCTCATCGCAGTGCCTTCAGTGCAGCGGCGCCCGTGCAAACGCCGCGATCATAATTGACGAGGCCAAAGCCGGACACGAGTGAAATCTCGGCACCCGGCACTTGCGCACCGAGCGGTTGCCTAATGATCTGGCGCAGGCCCTCGGTCATGTTCTGAAAGCCGCCTGCCGCGCCTGCCTGCCCGGCAGAAAGCTGGCCGCCATTGGTGTTGAGCGGCAAGTCGCCGCCAATATCGAAGCTGGTCTCGCGGATGAATTGCGCGGCCTCGCCCTTGGGGCAGAAGCCCAGATCCTCAAGCTGCATCGCCAGGATGACCGGATAGTCGTCATAAACCTGGAGCGTATCGATATCGGCGGGGGTAATCCCTGCCGCGTCCCAGAACCCGTCAATGTCCATCGCCCAGCCGCCACGATATTGCACCGGGTCTTGCGGGAAGGCGTTGTGCCGCTCGATGGTTGCCATGATTGTCGCTGCGGCCAGCCCTCGCTTGGCGGCAATCTCCGGCGTCGTGACGATGAAGGCTTCGGCACCCGCGCAAGGCATCACGCAATCGAACAGGTGGACTGGGTCTGCGATTGGCCGGGCGGCCAGATAGGTCTCCAGCGTGAGCGGCTTGCGTTGCAGCGCCAGCGGGTTCGATCCGGCATTGGCCCGCTGGGCGACACACAGCTTGCCGAACTCGGCGCGTGAGATGCCAAAGCGGCGCATATAGGCGTCGGTGATAAGCGCAAAGGTCGCGTTCGGGCCGCCATATCCATAGGGATAGACGGCATCCTGTGAGAAGCGCGAAAAGCCTGCGAGGCCGTGGCGGAAGCTGTCGATCTGGTTGGTGTCGGCTGCGAGGCATACCACCAGCTCGGCATCGCCGCATTGCACGGCGCGGGCTGCGCGGCGCAGCGCCATCACGCCGCTCGCGCCGCCGGTCGGGATATGATCCAGCCAGCGCGGCGTGAGGCCCAGATGCTGGGTCATGCCCACAGCGCTATCCGGGCCGGAGGAGAAACTGGAGAAGCAGAAGCCATCTATATCTGCGGGTTTGAGGCCCGCCACTTGCGCGAGTTGCTGCAAGGCCCGCCCCGCCCACCAATGCGCGCTCTCCGGCGAAAAACGCACATAAGGCACGGTGATCGGCGCGCAGACGGCCACGCCATCATAAGGAGCGGGGTGGCGGCTCATTTGCTCCGTTTCTTGAGGGCGCGTGTGTCATGCAGTGCGCCTCCAGCCATCTGTTGCGCCACCAGATCCTTCAACGCCGCACGCAGGATTTTCTCCGTTGGCGTGCGCGGCAATTCCGTGACGAAGCCGATCCAGCCCGGCACCTTATAATAGGCCATCTCGTCCAGCGCCCAGCGCGCAATATTTGCGGCGGTATCGCTCTCGGCATCCGCATCGCTGGTAACGACCAGCGCTACAACTTCATCCCCGCGCACCGCGTCTGGCGTTGCTGCCACGGCGACCTGACGGATCGCGGGATGCTTGGCGAGGATCGTTTCCACCTCCACTGCCGAGATATTTTCGCCCGAGCGGCGGATCACATTCTTCTTGCGATCGACAAAGCGCAAGTCACCTTCACCATCACGCGAGACAATGTCTCCAGTGTGGAACCAGCCGCCTTCCCATGCCTCCTGCGTCGCTTCGGCGTTCTTCAGATATTCGCGGAAGAAGCCATAGCGGGGATTGTCGCCCGCGCGCCGCACCAGCAATTCGCCCCGCTGGCCGACGTCAACGTCCATCCCCGCTTCGTCCACGATGCGGATTTCGATGTCGTCGGTCGGGCGGCCAAAGCAGTTGGTGCCAATCTTGCGCGGCTCGCGATTCGCGCTGATGACGCCACCGCTGCCGGTCTCAGTCATCGCCCAGGCCTCGATCAGCGGAAAGCCGAACCGCTCTTCGAAGGGATCATGAAGTTCGACAGACACACCCGCGCCAAAGCCAAAGCGCACCGCATGATCGCGATCTTGCGGGCTGGCTGGCGCCTTCATCAGCATCGCCGGCATCACGCCCAGATAATGCAGGCATGTCGCCTGGCTGCGCCGTACCGAATCCCACCATGTCGAGGGGTGGAACCGATCGAGCAGCGTGAGGCATCCACCCACTGTCATCATCGCCATGACGGAAACGGCAAGAGCGTTCATATGGAACACCGGCAGCGGCGTGAGCATCCGCTCCTCGCCCTCGCGCAGGCTCATCAGCCCGCCCGCACCGCGATACCAGTCGCCCGAATGCAGGAAATATTCGTTCGTCAGCACACAGCCCTTGGGGCTGCCCGTCGTGCCGGATGTGTAGAGCAGCGCCGCTTCCCGATCCGCATCGTCTGCAGCAGCGGGCAGAGCGGGCGCGGGCAGGGAGGGGACTGGCCCGTCAAGGGTCACCGGCACCATCGCGCTCCCGGCCGCTAATGCAGCGGCGGACATCTCGGCAAGACGATCGGGCAGAACGAACGCCGCCGCCATCTCCGAATGCGCGATCAGATATTCCAGCTCGCTCCGGCGCAGGTCCGGATTGATTGGCACGATGGACGCGCCAAGCCGATTTGCCGCGAGGAAAATCTCCAGAAACTCCGGCCGGTTGTGCAGCAGCAGGCCGATGCGGGTGCCCTCGCCATAGCCCGCCGCAGCCAGCGCGTCGCTCCGCTTGAGCGCGCGTGCGAGCATGTCCGCGTAGCTGATCTCGCCTGCCTCAATGCCATATACCGCGGCAGTTTCGGGCAGGATGTTCAGAAAGGGCTTGCTTGGCCAACGTGCTGCGGTCGCCCGAAAGCGCGCGAAGATCGAATGATCAGTCATGAACGCCCGCCAATGTCATTATCCGCCCCAGCTCGCTCTTTATAGAGATATGCATCGGCATATGTTTATAGCTAAACTAAATGCTGTCAAGCGGTCTGCGCGTCGCCCCACATCAGAGCATCAGCCGGTCAATTTGTTGAGGTTCACCAACATTCGGGCTAGAACAGTGCGGCAAACGTCCCGTTCTGCGGCAGAGGTGCCTTCGCTCAACATCTCGAAATAATGGTCCATCGCTGGCCAGATATGGAGCAGCTGGTTGCGCCCCTTGTCGGTAAGCACGATCTCGCGTCGCCGCTGGTCCTGCGCGGGCACGCGCCGCTCGACCAGCCCTTGCGACACCATCGCTTCGATCGCCCGGCTCGTGGAGGATTGCTCAGTGAAGGTTCGCTCCGCAACCTCGTTGATCGTCAGCCCATCCTCGATTTGAAGGATCGATAGGGCCCGCAGCGTAACAAGGTTGATGCTGTCCTTCTGCAACATGCGCGTCTGCGTCGCTTGTCCAAGGCTCGCCAGTCGATTGACGAGATAGGGCAGGTAGCTTTCCAGCTCGGCATAGCTGCTTGGCGGGGTCGGCTTGCTCATTCTGTCTCTCTGCCTTGGTTTTTGTCGAGCGCGCGCGAGAGCTGCTCCAGCGTTGTCCGCGTATCGCTCAGCCGTTCAATGTCCACCGACGCGAACAAGCCCGCCAGCAATTCGTCGTGCCGCGCTCTGGCCGCAAGATAGAGCAATCGGCCCGGTTCGGTGATCTGGACGAGGAAGGCCCGTCGATCGCCCGCCGCTTCTTCGCGGGAGATCAAGCGATCGGCGATCAGCCGTCTCACAAGCCCGGTCACATTGCCATCGGTGACCTTGAGGTAACGGGAAAGATCGCGCTGGTTGAGCCCCTCGGGGAAGCGATGAAGCTGGGCAAGCACGTCATATTTGGCCAGCGTTATGCCAAATTCCTGGCTCAGCTCCCGGCTCAGCCGACCGAAGACCGCGCCATGAACTGCCAGCATCGCCTGCCAGGCCTGCGATTGCGCATTGCGCACAGCCTCGGTCATTCCCGGCAAAACCTCGTTGGCCCCATGAGCGCCATCACATCCTCATTGCCCGAGCCCGGCTGTCGCCATGCTTCGATTTACCGCTTGTCGGCCGCTTCATGCGGTCTGGCGGGCGAGGGGGCAAGTGCAATCATGCGAAGGAGCGAATGGTCTTGATCAGCCCGTCCAGGTCACCACCTTCGCCATCGCGAATGGCCGTTTCGCGCAAACGCCGTGCCCAGTCCGCCGCATCCTCGCGGTGCGCCAATGTCCTGATTTCGTCCGTGACCCTGCCGAACTTTGAGACGCCGCGCGCATGCGTGTCCGAATAGCCCTTGATCAGTCGCTGGCATTTCACAAGCTCGACGCCGAGCGCATAATTTCCTGGCGCCAGCTCGGCAACGAGCTTGAGCCAGTCATAGCGATGCGCGGTCTCCGTGGCGTGCCGCAGAGAGGCGCGGCGCATGCGGCGCATGCCGGCAAGCGTGTAGAGCATCAGGAACCAGCCGGGCGAATAGGTGCGAACCCGCCGCCCCTTGCTCACGCGCTGGTCGAGCCAGCCATAAAGGCGCTTGCGGCGCATCAGCCAGTTGGCAAGGCACACAGGCACCAGCCCGACCAGTTCTTCCATGCGCGGATGCATATATTCGGTCGTCTCGAACAGCTGGTCCGCACGCAGTCCGATCTCATCGCCGATCCGCTGACGC
The DNA here is from genome assembly GCA_946479185.1 of uncultured Sphingobium sp. Next base: position 848 of record CAMLFF010000153.1, on the reverse strand, counting down.
CGCGCCGTGCGGGTCTTGAGGTCTGCCACGCGGATTACATCATCATAGGTCATCGCGTTGGCGATATATTTGGCCGCGTTGAGCGTGAGCGCAAAGCCCTTCCTCTCGCCCTCCAGCTCCACATCGAGCCGGTGGATCGCCTCCAGCGTTGTCAGATATTCCGCGCCATAATCAAGGTCCTGATAGTCCAGCACTTTGGCGAGCCCGGCGCGCGCCATCGGCTGGGCCTGCGGTGGAATGCTAGCCTGCATGCGTGCGAGCAAGGCTGCAACGCGTGGCTGCATCGGCGCCGAGGGCGTGCCTGCCTGTTTGATGGGTATCGGATCGGGGCGGGGCGCTGCATCGTCGGCACCGCTTGCGGCACGGCTGAAGGCCGCATCAAAGGCGTTGATGCTTGCCGTCACGCCCTTGCCATCGCCGCGAATGACGGCGTGATAGGCTTCGATGGGGAAGGGCAATATCTCAGCCGCAGCCAGCGCGCCGAACATCGCGGATGAAATGACGCTGCCATGCTTGGCGGCCAGTGCATTCATATCGAAGATGATGCTGCGTTTGGCGGTGATGCCGATCGCCTCAGTCACCGCACCGCTATTGGCAATGCCCTTGCCGGGCGCGCTCTTCTCGCCGATTGCCAACGACCGGTGGCTCGATGCGATCAGCGTCGTGCGCTCGGGCGTGACGATGCCGCGCAGGATCGAACGGCCAGCCTCGATGAACTCCGATGCGATGACGACATCGACATCGCCCGGCGTCGGCATTTGCGCGAGAATTGGCGATCGCCCGCCGCTCGCCTGCATCATTTCCACATAATAGATGGTCGCGCCGGTGCGCTGCGCCACGCCGGGAAC
>CAMLFF010000152.1 GCA_946479185.1 uncultured Sphingobium sp. | reverse complement strand
CGACGTCGTAGTCGATGTCGCCAACTCGCCGTCGTTCGAGGATGCCGCAGTGCTCGCATTTTTCGAGACGTCCAGTCGCAATATTCTCGCGGCTGAAGCAGCTGCTGGCGTGCGGCACCATGTCGCGCTTTCGGTTGTCGGCACCGAGCGTCTCGCCGACAGCGGCTACATGCGTGCCAAGGTCGCCCAAGAGACACTGATCCGGGCGTCTGGCGTGCCCTTCACGATTCTGCACTCGACGCAATTCTTCGAGTTCCTCGGGGGCATTGCCCATTCTGCGGCTGCTGGCGAGGCCATCCACCTATCCACCGCGCTGTTTCAGCCGATCGCGGCAAGTGATGTTGCCGATGCGCTGGCGGCGATCGCGGTAGGGCCGCCCGTGGGCCGAACGATCGAAGTCGCCGGGCCAACTCCCTTCCGCATGGATGTGCTGGTACGCCAATATCTCGAGGCGACCGGCGATGAGCGCGGTGTGGTGGGTGAGCCCGACGCGCTCTATTTCGGAGCGAAGATAGACGACGGCTCTCTCATGCCAGCGGCAGGCGCCCAGATAGGTGCGACCAACTATGATAGCTGGCTCGCCACGCAATGAGCCGGGCGGTCCTGAGCGTTGCGATCCTGTTGGGCATCGGTGCGATCCTGTTGGGCATCGGTGCGATTGCGAACGGCATCTTCATGCTTCTCTCGCCCGTTGACTGGTACTTTGCTGTGCCCGGAGTCACCACGACCGGTTCCTTCAATCAGCATTTCGTGCGCGACATCGGGTTGATATTCATGGGCATCGGTGGGTTTTTCCTGCTGGGCGTGATGCAGCCGATTTATCGCACCGTCCTGGGCCGTTGCTGCGGTCTGGCTTTGCGGCCACGCGCTCTTCCACTTTTGGGAAGTCGCGGTCGGTATATGCGGCTCGTCCGCACTACTTCACGACTTTCCTGCCGTGACATTACCAGCGCTACTGGCAATCGCGATCACCATCCATGCCTTGGCGGTCAAAGAATCCCGCTAATGAAGCGCCTTTCGGCGCGCTTATCCAACCCTCGGCGCGCTGCTTTTTCCCTTTCATAAACAGGTGCCGACATGAAACTCTATTACAGCCCGCTCGCTTGCAGTCTGGCCGATCACATCGCGTTGCACGAGGCAGGAATGGCGTTCGACGCCGAGCGCGTCGACCTTCGCACTTTCCGCACTGCCAGCGGCGAAGACTTCGCCCAGATCAACCCCAAGAAATATGTGCCCGCCCTCATCCTGAACGATGGCACGATGATCACCGAGAACCTGGCCGTGCTCGACTGGATCGCCGGCGAAACACCCTCACTACAGATCGACGGTCCGCTGGGCCGCACGCGCGTGCTCGAAGCGCTGACCTATATCACCACCGAGATCCACAAGGCATACAAGCCGATGTGGCACGCTGGCAGCGCTGCCGACAAAGCGAAGGCAGCCGACACCGTCCTTCGCTTGATGCAGCCGCTTTCAGACGGCTTGCGCGGTGACTATTTGTTTGGGTCAGAGCCAAGCGTTGCAGACTTCTACCTCTTCGTGATGCTTCTCTGGGCCGATCGCTTCGCTCTGGATTTGCCACTTCCGCTTCTCGGACTGCGCGAGCGGATGAAAGCGCGGGCAGCGGTTCAGGCCGCTATGGCCACAGAAGGGATAGGCTAGCTTTTTACGCGTCAGGTTTACGCCATTCGATGATGATCAGGCGGATCCTGAAAGTTCCCTTAGGTTCAGGATGCGAATTAGACCCTGCTATTGAAATCCCACGCGTTCGGGCTGGGCATTCGTTGCGGCACCTATTGGTTTGAATTGAGTAGGAATGGACGACGAGTTTTAGCCTCAGGCGGAAATGGCGCCCGGATCCATCCATATTGCTTCCCAGACATGGCCGTCGGGATCGGCGAGACTGCGATTGTACAGGAAGCCAAGATCCTGCTTCGAATTAATATCAGCTTCCCCGCCATGCGCGGCGGCAGCGTCGTTCATCTGGTCTACGGCTTCGCGGCTCTCGCATGAGATGGCCAGCATCACTTCGCTCGACGTGGATGGCGGGATCGGCCGGCTGGTGAAATTGCTCCATTTGGCGTGGGTGAGGAGCATGACATGGATCGTCTCGCTCAAGACCATACAGGCCGAGCTATCGTCGCTGAACTTAGGGTTGTTCGTGAAGCCCAAGGCCTCGTAGAAGGCTTCGGCCCGAGCTAGGTCGGTCACCGGCAAGTTCACAAAAATCATTCTAGTCATCGGAACTCTCCTCTGGTTGCGGCAGGAAATGGCCTGATCGGCGGCAGATTGCCGCCATTTAGCGCTCCCACCATCACCGTCACGGCAGTTGCTTGCCTAGTGAGGTAGAGGCATTCCGCAGCGAAAGAATTGATGTTTGGTAGGAAATCGCGTCAGCGTGAATCGGCTCTTGTGATCGCAATCATCCTCCGAAGACGGCTGAGGCTTTCCGGGGTGATGCCCAGCCATGCTGCAATATGATGCTGCTTCAGCCGTCTGTGCAGCTCCGGCTCTCTACGGATGAAATCGACATAACGCCGCATCGCGTCGTCATGCCGGAAGGCGATCTCGCCCGGCTCCTTCTCGATGATCCAATGCCGCTCCATGTAGCGAATGTAAAATGCCGCGATGTCAGGAAAATCGCTGACGAGAGATTTGAACGCCGCGAATTCATACTCGAGAACGATGCTGTCCTCGATCGCAGTGATCGTGAAGAGGCTGGGCTCACTGAGCAAGGTCGCGCTGACCGAAGCGGCAATACGGTTTTCTGGGAAGAAATATTTGATGATCAGGTCACCGTCGGGGCCGACATAGTGCTGGCACAGCAGACCTTCGACGACGTAGGCACAAGTGGTCGGGACGTCTCCCGCCCGAATGAAGGCCTCATCCTTGCTATACCGCCTGGGCCGCAGCAGCGATGACCACGCCAGCTCGGCTTTTGCTGAGATGTCGGCATAGCTCCGGATTTTGGCGAAGAATGCTTCTGTGTTCATTGGCCGAATCCTCGAGGTGGCGCTGGACTTAGCTTGGCCCCATTCTATCCTTGGTGCGAAAGGCGCAACGTGCGTGGAACCTTGACCGCCCTCACCGCTCCAGTCGCACCGACATTCCTGTCCACGGAAGCGCTATCGACGATCATTGAAATGAATCTTGCGTAGATTGCTACCGCGATCCAGTAACCAGCAACGTTTTACAGATCACGCCTGCGCTCGCACTATAAATGAAACGCCATTCTCAGGACGTCGATTTGCTAGGTGCCAACGTTTGCCAAGTCGACGTAAGTGGTCTTCCAGCTCGCGCCTCAGCCGTTAGTTGCGAAGCCGGGATAGAGGGTCATTCCGCCGTCGACGAAGAGCGTCGTGCCAACGACATAGTCGGCATGATCAGATGCGAGCCACGCGGCTGCATGGCCGATATCTTCAGGCTCGCCGATGCGGCCATAGGGCACCAGCTTCATGAGTTGATCATAGGCCTCGGGCGTTTCCCAGGCTGCGGTGTTGATGGGCGTGCGGATTGCGCCGGGCGCGATCGAATTGATGCGGATGCGTTGGGGCGCGAGTTCCTGCGCCATGCTTTCCATCATCAGCTTGATGCCGCCTTTCGAGGACGCATAGTTCACGTGCCCGCCCCAGGGGATCACTTCATGCACAGAGCTCATGCAGATTATCTTGCCGGCTGCGCGCGACACGTCTGGCACGACACCGCGTCGTAGAAACTCCTTCACCGCCTCGCGCGCGCACAGGAACTGGCCGGTCAGATTGACCGAAATGACCGTGTTCCACTGTGCCAGGGTCATGGTGGCGAAGGCGGCATCGCGTTGTAGGCCGGCATTCGCGATGAGGATGTCCACTGTGCCGAAATCGGCGATCATTGCCGCGAACATGGCCTGGACCTGCGCTTCGTCGGAGACGTCGGCCTTGTAGGCTTTGGCTTTGACGCCATGGGCTGCGATGCTGTCCACGACAGCCTGCGCAGCGTCGTCGCCAGCGACATAGTTCACCGCGACATCGGCGCCAGCCTCACCCAGCGCAATGGCCACAGCCGCGCCAATCCCGGAATTGGCGCCGGTGACCAGCGCCTTTTGCCCGACAAGCAGCTTGGGTAGCGGCGGAAGCGGCGTGTTTCGCGTGGCATCGGTCATGGGGCATTCTCCTGCGCGGCTTCGGCGATGAGCAGTGCCACTAGCCCGGTCCAACCGGTCTGGTGGGAGGCGCCCAAGCCCCGGCCGCTATCGCCATGGAAATATTCGTGAAAGAGAATGTGATCGGCGAAGGCGGGATCGCGCGACAGCCTATCCTCGCCCTGAAATGGCCGCCGCCCGGTGTCGTCCGCCAGGAACAGCCTCCGAATGCGCAGCGAGAGGGCAGACGCAATCTGTCCGAGATTTAAAGTCCGGTCGCTGCCGGTCGGCATAGCCATTGTGAAACTGTCGCCATAGAAACGATGAAGATCACGCAGCGTCTCGATCAGCAGATAGTTGATCGGCATCCAGACCGGTCCACGCCAATTGGAATTGCCGCCATAGATGCGCGTGCGGCCTTCGCCCGGTTCATAAGCCAGGGTGAACGTCTCACCAGCGCGGCTGAATATATAGGGATGTTCGCCATAACATTTCGATAGTGAACGAACGCCGTAATCCGAAAGAAATTCGCCTTCGTCGAGCATGCGTGTCAGCAGAGCATTGAGGCGATGTTTTCGAAGGAGAGAGAGCATGCGATAGCCGTTTGGACCCGGTGTCTGCCAGTCCGAGACGAGCGCAGCAAATTGCGGGCGATGCTCTACGAACCAGCGCATGCGCGCTGCAAAGCTAGGAAGTTGACGATCGAAATCCTGATGCAGCACGGCGCTCGCGAGGATCGGCAGCAAACCAACCAGTGAGCGCACGCGCAAACGCTGTGGTGCTTCGCCAGGGACATTGAGGACGTCATAATAGAACTGATCGGTCTCGTCCCACAGCCCATCAGCGCCGCGCGCGCCTTCGCCGTGAATGGCGGCTGCGATGTAGACGAAATGCTCGAAGAACTTGGTGGCCAGATCCTCGCAACCGGGATCGACAGCGGTCAGCTCAATCGCCATGCACATGAGATTGAGTGCAAACATTGCCGCCCAGCCGGTGCCATCCGATTGTTCAAGCGAGCCTCCGCCCGGTAACGGCTGCCGAAGGTCGAATAGCCCGATGTTGTCCAGGCCGAGGAAACCGCCTTCGAAGACATTATTGCCTTCCGCGTCCTCGCGATTCACCCACTAGGTGAAGTTGAGCAGCAGTTTGTCGAAGATGCGGCGCAGGAAAGCATAATCCGGCTTGCCGGTTTCAGCCCTGTCGAGTTCGAACACGCGCAGCGCTGCCCAGGCATGGACCGGCGGATTGACGTCGCCGAAATTCCATTCGTAGGCCGCCATCTGGCCATTGGGATGCAGCGTCCGCGCCTCGGTCAGCAACAAGAGCTGAGATTTGGCGAAATCAGGGTCGATGAGCGCCAGGGTCGCCGCGTGAAAGGCCAGATCCCAGGCCGCAAACCAGGGATATTCCCAGCAATCGGGCATGGCAAGAATGTCTCCACCCTCAATGGGATCGACGGCGCCGAGCGCAAGATGCTGCCATGCCTTGTTGCGCCCAGTGAGGCGCTCGGGCGGCGGCGTAGGTTGCGCGGGGTCGCCTTGCAGCCAGCGCCAGACATCATAGCCGTAAAACTGCTTGCTCCAAAGCATGCCAGCCAGTGCCTGGCGCTGGACGCGCCGTTCATCGGGAGCGGCGATTGCGTGCTGCAAATGGGCGAAAAATTCATCGGTCTCGGCCATCCGCGTCGCAAACACTTCGTCGAAATCCTCGAACGGTGCCGGAGCGGGGAGAGCGCTGAGGCGAACGCGAAGAACGCGGGTTTCGCCTGCGGCAAGATCCATCGTGACATGGGCTGCCGCCTTGGTGCCTCGCCCGCTGGGGTTTACAGCGCTGGCATCTCCGTGGATGACCGCGTCGTTGATGCCATCCTTGAAGAAACCGGCGTGCGTTTCGCCATAAAGGCGCTGCAAATTTGTCTCGTTTTCGCAAAACAGGATGGGCGCGCCGTTCGGTCCAGCGGTCGCATCACATGCCCAATGATAAGCGCCGGCAGCGGGATGGTTCAAAGCGATGCCGCCCGCACCATCGGCAGACAATTCTGGCCTTGGAGCGTCTTCGGTCCAGGACCAGCTGTTCCGGAACCAGACCGTCGGCAGCAGGTGCAGAGGCGCAGCATCGGGTCCGCGATTAGTGGCAGTGACAAGCATCAGAATATCGTCGGGGCCCGCCTTGGCATATTCCACAACGACGTCGAAATAGCGGCCCTCATCGAACACACCCGTGTCAGCCACTTCATATTCGGGCTCGTCCAGCCCGCGCGCTGCATTCTCATCGCACAGGTCCTGATAGGGGAAAGCCACCTGCGGATATTTGTAGAGCATCTTCATATAGGCATGCGTGGGCACGCCATCGAGATAGTAATAAACTTCCTTGACGTCCTCGCCGTGATTGCCCTGGCTGTTTGTGAGGCCGAACATGCGTTCCTTGAGGATTGGATCGCGGCCATTCCACAAAGCCAGAGACAGGCAGATCAGCTGACGATCATCGCTGTAACCGCCGATCCCGTCCTCGCCCCAACGATAGGCACGGCTGGGGGCATGCGCGTGCGGGAAATAGGCCCAGGCATTACCATCTGCGCTATAATCCTCGCGCACCGTGCCCCACTGTCGCTCACTCAGATAAGGGCCCCAACGCCGCCAGCTTGCACTCCTGGACATTTCGGCGATGCGTTTGCGTTCAGCATTGGCCACGCTTCAGTCTCCAATCGGTCCCGGCCAACAACGCTTCAATGACGAATCCAGTCGTCCATCGAGGCTTCTACCTCGGCTCACGATCCGTATTCCCAGTACTGACTGCTGGTCAGACTATGTGCCATTTGACGTCGCGCGCTTAGCTGGGTCGCTTGCACAGTAAGCGCGCCTTCGCCGTCAGTTCATTTGCATTTGGTGAATTGGCCCTTCTTGGGGCCTGAAGCGATGTGGCACTTGCCCTTGGCATCCTTCACAATGCCACCGCTCGGCGCAGCTGCGGCTTGGGGACATTTGATGAACTTGCCTTTGGCGTCTTTGCAAGGTGCAGCCAATGAGGGGCTGGCAGCCATTCCGATCAAAGCGAGTGCAGTGAGAAGATTGCGCATCCGATACTCCTATCTCAAGAGAGAAGCATTTAATGAGCGCTTCTACCTCGCGGGCACGTGGTCGGAAGATGACTGTTTTGTCATGTGGCTAGATTGGGTCGCTAGGAAAAATTCAAAGCCGAGAGCATCTGGGCATTTAGGGTCTGACAATAGCGCCGTCATGGTCTTAGCGACAAGGCGGTGGCTCGCGTAAGGCTATGACAAGGTGAGTGATTTCTGACTCTGATATGGGCGGTGCGGACTTCTGACTATTTTTATGACGGTTCATGCACGGTTTGAATTACCATGTTTTATTAACGAAATTTAGTTGACGGCACCTTCGAAAAATTCTTGTTCGCCGATATTACTGATTGTGACTTGTGAACGGTTGGCCACCTTCAGAACACTTATATGTTGCCTTGAAGCCAGCTATGTCGATGCCAGTCACCAGCGCTAGCAGATGAACAACCGGCAGCTATCAAAGAGCCCAACTAAGCCGCTGAACGTTCGATTTTTGAGCGGCTATCCA
>CAMLFF010000151.1 GCA_946479185.1 uncultured Sphingobium sp. | reverse complement strand
GCCGTTCCGCTCGCCGAAAATATACGGCTTCATGCGTGGGTTCCAACGGTGCTTCTGGTGACCGAAATGCGCGCCGGCTTCGATCAATTGATGCAGAGTGACGACAGGTGCCGCCATAAGATAGTCTCCTTTTCCGGTTCAGCCTCTGGGATCCCGTGACCGCGAAGCGGCACCGGTATAATCGGATCCCATGTGGGTTAGGCGGGCGCCAATAGATGAGTCGCCTCGTGAGATCAAGCCTTGACATTGATCCACGATAGGAACAAATAGTGAACATGGGAACAAACAGCCGGGTTACGGCGTTTAAACCCGGTCTGAAAGGAAGCCTTATGCTTTACGTTCTTGGATCAATCTTGTTCATCGCGGCCTCTATTGTCTCGCTTGCTGTCATGGCCAGTCAGGTCGCTCGGTACAGGCATCTTGCAGTTATGGCGTTGCGTGGCTTGAGCATGAATGGTCTGCAGAGTACCAAGGCGCCCTCCAAAATGGTCGGCACCGATGCCTTGGCTCAGCGTTTCAATCTGCAACCGGTGGCGCTGCCGTGGAAGCCGCAAGCCGTCGTTTGAATTTGGAGTAAGCAATGATCCCAACTGGGATGAGCGCGAGATAGCCGAGCGACAAGGTCAGCAATGCATGCCAGGGCGCGACCATCAGACTCGCAGCAAAGATGCCGGCAAACAATATCGCAAATATGCGCCACGCAGGCGGGACGCGCATCCTCTTCCAACTTAAGGTCGGAACGGCTGATATCATTAGAAAAGCCGAAGCGAGGATCCACGGCGCCACGAGGCGCCAGTCCCGGAAGATATCCATACCTGTTATGAACCAAGCATAAAGCGGCAGCAGCGCCAAGCCTGCGCCTGCTGGTGCAGGAACGCCGGTCAAAAAGCCTGCAGTCTTAAGCGGAGGATCGGTCGCATCCATACTCGCATTGAAGCGAGCGAGACGCAGCGCGCAACTTAGCGCCAGAACGAGCGAAACGATCCAGCCGAAGCGCGGCATGGCATGCAAGGACCATAGATAAACGATCAGCGCAGGCGACACACCAAAGGCAATCGCATCCGAAAGCGAGTCCAATTCGGCACCGAAGCGACTATCTGCCCGCAAAAGGCGGGCAACGCGGCCATCAATGCCATCCAGCACGCCAGCAAAAATGATCGCCGCAACGGCAAGCTGCCATTCACCCATGATCCCGTAGCGAATTGCGGTGAGACCGAAGCAAAGCGCCATCGCGGTAATGGCATTTGGCGCGACCTGCCGTAGTGTAATGCCACGGCTCATGCTCAGAGAAACGTGGCGAGGACGGCGCATCAGCGTGTCTTTCCAAAAGTTTGGATGTGAAATTCAAGTTGGCTTAGAGTGCACGGCATCACTGCAGCGTGCTCGTCATCGTGTGGCCATCGCCAATATAGGCAAGGATGGTTTCGCCCGCGATGATATGTTGGCCTAAAGTCACCTTGGGGGCGGTGCCCGCTGGCAAGTAAACATCAACACGGCTGCCAAAGCGAATGAGGCCGATGCGCTGCCCCGCCGCCACAATATCGCCGCGCTTCACAAAGGGCACAATGCGCCGCGCAACCAGTCCAGCAATCTGGGTGAAGCCAATGCGAACGCCATCGGCGCGCTCGACGAGAATATGCTGGCGCTCATTATCCTCGCTCGCCTTGTCGAGATCGGCGTTGATGAACTTGCCGCTGATATAGATAACGTCTCGCACAGTCCCGGAAATTGGCGTGCGATTGATGTGAACATCAAAGACGCTCATAAAAATAGAGATGCGCGTCATGGGCAAGTCACCCAGCTTCTCGGGGCCCATCATCTCAGCCGGGGGAAGCACGGTTTGAATCAGCGTGACGAGGCCATCGGCAGGCGCGATGATCGCAGCCTCATCCTGCGGCACCGCCCGGATTGGATCGCGGAAGAAAGCAAAGACCCAAATGGCAACGCCTGCCATCAGCCAAGCCAACACAGACCATCCCAGCACAGCAAACAAAAGCACGATGGCAACCGCGATCGCGCCGAACTTGCGACCTTCGGGATGGATGGCCGGGAAGCCCCAACTGACGCTCGTCTTTGTAGCAGCCACAGCTTGAGTGCCCGAAAATTCTGTTGTCATATCTCTGTTTAGGCACGCTTTGTGGCGGAAACAATCCCTCAACCATATTCGTTCGGGCCGAAATGCCGCTCGATAGCTGGCTAATCACGCGAAAGGTTGATCACGCGCCTCTCCTTCCCTAGAGGCGTGTTCACCTGCGTGGCCGTCTTTTCAAGGGGGCTGGCCACGGCTCCAACCACGGAAAGACCCGGCGCGCATGAGCAAGATCAAAGTAAAGAACCCAGTCATTGAGATCGATGGCGATGAAATGACCCGGATCATCTGGGAATGGATCCGTGAGCGGCTGATCAAGCCCTATGTCGATATCGATCTGCACTATTATGATCTGAGCGTTGAAGAGCGCGATCGCACGAACGACCAGATCACGATCGATTCTGCCAATGCCATTCAGAAGCATGGTGTCGGCGTTAAGTGCGCCACCATCACGCCCGATGAGCAGCGCGTCGAGGAATTCAACCTCAAGCAGATGTGGAAGTCGCCAAACGGCACGATCCGCAACATTCTGGGCGGCGTCGTGTTCCGCGAGCCAATCGTGATCCAGAACGTGCCTCGCCTCGTTCCGGGCTGGACGGACCCGATCGTGATCGGTCGTCACGCATTTGGCGATCAATATCGCGCAACCGATTTCCTCGTCCCAGGCCCCGGCAAGCTGCGCCTGGTCTTCGAGGGTGACGATGGTGCGGTGATCGACCGCGAAGTGTTCCAGTTCCCCGGCTCCGGCGTCGCCATGTCTATGTACAATCTCGATCAGTCGATCATCGATTTCGCCCGCGCATCGATGAATTATGCGCTCGATCGCAAGTGGCCGCTGTATCTCTCGACCAAGAACACCATCATCAAGGCCTATGACGGCCGCTTCAAGGACCTCTTCCAGGAGATTTTCGACGCTGAATTCAAGGCGAAATATGCCGAAGCTGGCATCGACTATCAGCATCGCCTGATCGACGACATGGTCGCTTCCGCGCTCAAGTGGAGCGGCAAGTTCGTCTGGGCTTGCAAGAATTACGATGGCGATGTGCAGTCGGATACCGTCGCACAGGGCTTCGGCTCGCTCGGCCTGATGACATCCGTTCTGATGTCCCCCGATGGTAAAACGGTTGAAGCCGAAGCGGCGCATGGCACCGTCACGCGCCACTATCGTCAGCATCAGCAGGGCAAGGCGACCTCGACCAACCCGATCGCGTCGATCTTCGCATGGACCGGTGGCCTCAAGTTCCGCGGCAAGTTCGATGAGACGCCAGAGGTTATCCGCTTCGCCGAGGCGCTTGAAAGGGTCTGCATCAAGACGGTCGAGTCCGGCGCAATGACCAAGGATCTCGCCTTGCTCGTCGGCCCCGATCAGGCCTGGATGACGACGGAGCGCTTCTTCGAAGAAATCCGCGTCAACCTCGAAGCTGAAATGAACAGCTGGAAGTAATTGCTGAGCCGACGCCGCCGTTTTGAAGCGGCGGCGTCGGCCCATTTTTAAATGCGTTTAAGCGACTTGAGCGCATCCGCCGACGATCTGCGCGGTGGCTCCGCGACCAGCTACCCGTATCATGATCCCGCCATTTCATCATATTCTCCAGCGTTTCACCGTCCGGAGCGCCGCGCCGTCGAATTGAGACGGCGCCGAACTGCTGATTTGTCGGCTCGGCTCTGCTGGTCAGGCCCCACAAACACCGTCCGGACTTTGAAACGCTCCCTCCCCCGCATAATCGCATCCGACGGCTTTACCGTCGGCGGCCAGCAACTGTTCGCGCCGATTTCAAAAAGCTGGGATCGCGCAAACGACAGGTTTGTGCTCGTGAGGCGCGATTGCGCCGGTGGCAACGACGCCCCTATTAATGGGTGAGGGAACAACGCCCGCCAAGCGCGAGCAGGGCGCAATGCGCCTATTGGAAGACTAGCATCGTCAAAGCCTTACGTGGCGGCTCGACAGTTCAAGCACCACGCTCGCTCGCGTACCCTTCCCTCAGGCGCTCGCCAATGCCGCCTTTACAGCCTCGAGCGCAGCCACAGCGGACGAAGCGTCCGGTCCACCGCCCTGCGCCATGTCGGGACGGCCACCGCCGCCCTGCCCGCCGAGCGCCGAGACGCCAGCGCGCACAAGATCGACGGCGCTGAACTTTTCCAGAAGATCCTGCGTCACGCCTACCGCGATGCTGGCCCGGCCATCATTTGTCACCACGATGCTCGCAACACCGCTGCCGATGCGGGCTTTGGCCTCATCGACCAGTCCCCGCAGGGCCTTGGGGTCGAGCCCATCGACATGCTGCGCAGCGAACGTGACACCGTTCACTTGCTCATCGGCATTGCCCTGCTGCCCTGATCCGGAGCCCGCGCTGCCCGCAAGAGCCAGCGCCTTCTTTGTGTCGGCTAATTCTCGCTCAAGCTTGCGGCTCTGCTCGACGAGCGCGGACACGCGTCCGGCAGCATCGTCGGGTGTTGTGCGCAGGCTTGACGCAATGGCCCGCAATTGCTCGTCGCGATGGATCAGCCAAAGCCGTGCGGCCTCGCCGGTCAGCGCCTCGATCCGCCGAACGCCGCTCGCAACAGGGCTCTCACCGATCACCTTGAACAGCGCTATATCGCCAAGCGCATGAACATGCGTGCCGCCGCAAAGCTCGACCGAATAAGTGCCTTCGTCACCCGATCCCATGGAGAGGACTCGGACTTCATCGCCATATTTTTCGCCGAATAGCGCCATTGCACCGGCTGCGATCGCATCGTCGGATGACATGAGACGGGTGGAGACTTCCGAGTTTCCGCGGATTTGTGCATTCACATCCGCTTCGACTGAAGCGAGCTGCGCGGCAGTCAGCGCTTCTGGATGCGAAAAGTCGAAGCGCAGTCGATCCTCGGCAACGAGGCTGCCCTTCTGCGTCACATGGGCGCCAAGCGTTTTGCGCAGAGCGGCGTGGAGCAAATGGGTCGCGCTATGATTGGCACGAACGCGCGCGCGGCGGCCGCCATTAACTTGCATGTGGACGATATCGCCGAGCGAGACATTTCCGGCGTCGATCAACATATGATGCGCATGGAGGCGCCCGAGCGGCTTGGATGTTTCCTCCACGATGGCGGACAATCCCGCCGCGCTGCTGATCCGCCCGCTATCGCCTGCTTGTCCGCCGCTTTCGCCATAAAATGGCGTTTGATTGGTGACGAGAACGATCTTGTCACCAGCTTGCGCCGTATCGACTCGTGCTCCGTCTTTGAGGATCGCGACGACCCGGCCTTCGCCGACTTCGCTCAGATAGCCGGTAAACTCGGTCGAACCTTCTGTTTCGGCAATGTCGAACCAGACTTCCTCGGATGCCTTTTCGCCGGAGCCCTTCCAGGCGGCGCGGGCAGCAGCTTTCTGCGTCGCCATCGCCTGGTCGAAACCCTCGCGGTCGACTGCCAGTCCCTGCGTGCGCAGGGCATCTTCGGTCAGGTCATAGGGGAAGCCGAATGTGTCATAGAGTTTGAACGCTGTCTCGCCAGGCAAGGTCGCGCCTGGCTCAAGACCGATAACGGCTTCGTCAAGCAGCTTGAGACCTTTGTCGAGCGTCTGGCGGAACCGTGTTTCTTCCCGCAGCAGCGTCTCTTCGATCAGCGGCTGTGCGCGCAGCAATTCAGGGAAAGCCGCGCCCATCTCGGCGACCAATCCGCCCACAAGGCGATGCATCAACGGATCGGCAGCGCCCAGCAGATGCGCGTGACGCATCGCGCGGCGCATGATCCGGCGGAGCACATAGCCCCGGCCCTCATTGGCAGGCAGCACACCGTCGGCAATCAGGAAGCTGGTGGAGCGCAGATGATCGGCAATCACACGATGGCTGGCGCGCGCATCGCCTTCTGCTGGCTGCTTGGTCAGCGCAACCGACTGCGCGATGAGCGCCTTGAAAATGTCGATGTCGTAATTGTCATGCACGCCCTGCAGCACGGCAGCGATGCGCTCGAGCCCCATGCCGGTGTCGATCTGCGGCAGCGGCAAGGGAATGCGGGTCGTCTCGTCAATCTGCTCGAACTGCATGAACACGAGGTTCCACAGCTCGACAAAGCGATCGCCATCCTCATCCGGGCTGCCGGGAGGGCCGCCGAAGATATGATCGCCATGATCGTAGAAAATCTCGGAATTCGGGCCGCACGGCCCGGTTGGCCCCATCATCCAGAAATTGGATTTGGCGCCGAGCCGGATGATGCGGCTTTCCGGCAAGCCGGAAATCTTCTTCCAAAGCTGGAGCGCTTCATCATCATCTTCATAGATGGTGACGGTGAGCTTCTCGACCGGAAGACCGACTTCCTTGGTCAACAGCTTCCAGGCGAACTCGATCGCGCCTTCCTTGAAATAATCGCCGAAGGAGAAATTGCCGAGCATCTCGAAGAAGGTGTGATGCCGGGCGGTGTAGCCGACATTATCGAGATCATTATGCTTGCCGCCAGCGCGCACACATTTCTGCGAGGAGGTCGCGGTCTTATACGGTCGCGATTCCAGCCCAGTAAACACATTCTTGAACGGGACCATGCCAGCGTTCACGAACATGAGGGTGGGGTCATTATTGGGGACGAGTGGCGAGGATGCCACCATCTCATGACCGTTGGCCCCGAAATAGTCGAGGAAACTGCGGCGAATATCGTTGGTCGACGTCATGAACGAGCGATTAGGGGAAGCTGCGCCCAGCGACAAGCGGTGAGTGCATGGATGACGAAGCGAAAATGCAGATCATGTCTCAGATTCGGTCTTCGCCACATGATCGCCGCGCCGTTTCGATACAAACACAAGCGGTCGCCGAGCCCTATTCGGCTCAGCGACCAGCATATTATGGATTATTCGTCGTCACCGTCATCGGCGTCAGGACCCGTCATCATCCCCTCAGCCACCTTTTCAGTGCGGGCACGAATGGCCTTGTCGAGCTTATCCATCAGCTCGGGATTTTCCTTCAGGAAGGTTTTGGAATTCTCACGTCCCTGCCCGATGCGGACCGAATCATAGGAGAACCAGGCGCCCGATTTCTCGACAATGCCTGCCTTCACGCCGAGATCGAGAATCTCGCCAACCTTGGAGATGCCCTCGCCATACATGATGTCGAACTCGACCTGCTTGAAGGGCGGCGCAACCTTGTTCTTCACCACCTTCACGCGAGTCGCATTGCCCACGATATCGTCGCGATCCTTGATCTGGCCCGTGCGGCGAATATCGAGACGCACCGATGCGTAGAACTTCAGCGCATTGCCGCCCGTTGTCGTCTCCGGGTTGCCGTACATCACGCCGATTTTCATGCGCAGCTGGTTGATGAAGATCACCATGCAGCGCGAGCGGCTGATCGAGCCGGTCAATTTGCGCAGCGACTGAGACATGAGGCGGGCCTGCAGGCCAACATGACTGTCGCCCATCTCGCCCTCGATTTCAGCACGCGGCACGAGCGCGGCGACCGAGTCGATCACCAGCACATCGATGGCATTGGAGCGCACCAGCGTGTCGACAATTTCCAACGCCTGCTCGCCCGTATCTGGCTGAGAGACGATCAGCTCATCGATGTTGACGCCGAGCTTCTTGGCGTAAACGGGATCGAGCGCATGTTCGGCATCGACAAAAGCAGCCGTGCCACCGGTCTTTTGCGCTTCGGCGATCACAT
>CAMLFF010000150.1 GCA_946479185.1 uncultured Sphingobium sp. | reverse complement strand
GATTCGCCCGCCGCGCCGCAGAGCATTCAGGGCCAGCCGGAAATTGGCTGGCTGTTGCGGGAGGACTGCTGGGGACAGGGCTATGCGCAGGAGGCCGCGCGTGCTGTGCTGGCGCTTGCCTTTGGGCCGTGGGATCTGCCCATCGTTTACGCCCAGACCTCGCTCAGCAATGTGCGCTCATGGGTCCTCATGGAGAAGCTCGGCATGCAGCGCCGTACCGATCTGGACTATATGGATGACCGTTATCCACCGGCGGACAATCCCACAGTCGTGTATGATCTGCATCGCGCCGACTGGACGACCGCACGCAAGGACCACCCATGAACGCCCCCCTCATCCTGCCCTTTGGCGGCAAGACGCCCAAAATCCACGAGAGCGCCTTCATCGCGCCCGGTTGCATCATCATCGGTGATGTCGAAATCGGGCCGCAGGCGAGCATCTGGTATAATTGCGTGCTGCGGGCAGACATGCACGCCATCCGCGTGGGCGCGCGCAGCAATGTGCAGGATGGCAGCACCATCCATGTCGAGAGCGATTATGGCGATGGCGGCCACCCCACGATCATCGGCGACGATGTGCTCATCGGCCATATGGCGCTGGTGCATGGCTGTACGCTGCACGATCGCGCCTTTGTAGGCATGGGCGCCATCGTGATGGACGGCTGCGTGATCGAGGGGGATGCGATGCTGGCGGCAGGCGCAATGCTCACACCCGGCAAGCGCATGCCATCAGGCCAGCTGTGGAGCGGTCGCCCGGCCAAATATATGCGCGATCTTGGCGAGCGGGATATTGCAGGCATGCAGCGCGGCGTCGCGGTCTATGTGCATGAGGCCGAGCAACATGCAGCGGCGCTGAAAGCTGCCGGTTAAGGCTGGGACAGCGCGTCTCGCAGCGCATCCAGCGCATCATTTTGCGCGTCGACCATTGCCATCGCACGCATCCGCACCGGGTCGATCACGGCGAGGTCAGCGCTAACCCGCGCAGCGTCCACGCTGTTCTGCCGTTCGACATACAGCGTATCCAGCCCAGCCATCGCCGCCACGCTCTCATAGCGCGCACTATCAAGCGCGCTGATCGCGACCTGCGCCTTCACCCAGGCCTCACTGGTCGGCGCTGCCGCCCGCGCTGCCGTCACGGCGCTACGTCCGCCTGGCACCGCCTGCTGGAAGGCGCTGTCACCGGCAGCCACCTCAGAAGAGAGCCGCGCAACCTGCATTGCGAGATCGGCATCGGCTGGTAGCGGCGGGAGTGGCGCCTGAACGACCGGCTCCAGCGCCTTCTCATCGCGCGTTTCGGCTGCCCGTTTGGAGAGCGAAGGATAGCCGCGCCCTTCCACCTGAGCATTCAGGGGTGAGCCGAGCGCGAAAAGCGCGAGAAAGGCAAAGAGGCGGTGCAGCATGATCAGCCTCATTTAGGGATAGCGCGGTTGCGCTTCAATCCCGCTTCGGCTGGCATTATCGTCGCCAATGATGTTAGGGACGCCCATCCCCTTTCAGGAACTCGCACCAAGGGCCTTTTGCCGCCGGTAATGGCCCAAAAGCGGAGTCTATCCGTTGACAGGTCCAGTATCGGTCACTAAGGGGCCACATTCCCGCGCGGGCCGCTTTGTGGCTTTGCCATATCAGCCCGCGTAAAAGTATTTATATAGAGAAGTCAGGCCCATGTTCGCTGTCGTGCGTACGGGCGGCAAGCAATATCGCGTAGCCGCCGGAGACAAGATCGTCGTTGAGAAGCTCGCTGGCAATGCCGGTGACACCATCACGCTGGACGATGTCCTGCTCGCGGGCGAAGGCTCGGAAATCAAGGACAGCAATGGCCTTCTGGTTTCGGCAGAGATTATCGCCCAGGCCAAGGGCGAGAAGGTGATCGTTTTCAAGAAGCGTCGCCGCCACAATTATCGCCGCAAGAACGGCCATCGCCAGCAGCAGACGATCCTGCGGATCGTTTCGATCGGTGGCGAAGCCAAGAAGAAGGCCGCTAAAAAGGCCGACGCTGCACCGGCCGAAGCGCAAGCTTGAGCCGCTAGAGAGATTCGAGGAGTTTAACCATGGCACATAAAAAAGCTGGCGGTTCATCGCGTAACGGTCGCGATTCAGAATCAAAGCGCCTTGGCGTGAAGAAGTTCGGCGGCCAGAGCGTGCTCGGCGGCAACATCATCGTGCGCCAGCGCGGCACACGCGTTTATCCGGGTCGCAATGTCGGCATCGGCAAGGATCACACGCTGTTCGCGCTCATTGAGGGCCGCGTGGTGTTCCACGATGGCAAGCTCGGTCGCAAATATGTGTCCGTCGACATGGTGGCGCAGGCAGCCGAATAATCGGACGACTCTACGGGATCGTCCACCGGGACGATCCCTTGGTGACCGCTCAGGCGGCCATCTGAAAACCAAGGGAGAAGGGATCGCCCTCCTCCCTTTTTTCTTGTTCTCCGTGGATCTTGACTGTCCTCGACGCAGGCCGAACTCGGTTCGGCACGTTGTCGGCAAGGCTGTCGCACAAGCGTCATCTGCGTGGGGCAGAGGCGCCAGACACGGAGAGAAGAGTCATGTTCGCACGTACCCCCAGATTATTGCTGCGGCCCGGCTGGGCCGAGGACGCCGCAGCCCTCCACAGCGCCATTTCGGATGAAGCGATCGTGCGGAACCTCGCCACGGCGCCCTGGCCCTACATGCCGAGCGATGCGCGCGCCTTCCTGACGCAGGAGCGCGACCCGCTACTGCCATCCTTCCTCATCTTCAAGCGTACGCGCGGCCAGCCCCATCTCGTGGGCGGATGCGGCATCAGCGCGCGGGAAGATGGCGCGGTGGAGCTCGGCTACTGGATCGCCCGCCCCTATTGGGGCCTTGGCTTTGCGACCGAGGCTGCCTCCGCCGTGATGCAGCTCGCCCGTGCGGCCGGACTGCGGAACGTGACGTGCAGCCACTTCCTCGACAATCCGGCTTCCGGCCGGGTGATTCGCAAGCTCGGCTTCAAGCCCTGTGGCACGCCAGCAATGCGCTATAGCCAAGGCAGAGGCCGCGCGGACCTGAGCCAGACCTATGTGGATGGCGCAGAGGGCGAGATGTGCGACGATGTGGCGGTGGAGATTTACTCCGACCGAGAACCGCTCGCGGCGTGATGACTGGCGTTGGGTGTTGAGCGAGCGCTCAACACCCCCGTCATCCCAGCGAAGGCTGGGATCTTTAGCAATCGGGCGCAACAGTCAGGGTCAGCGCTCAATCTGCCAGCGATCCCAGCCTACGCTGGGATGACGGAAGAGAGAATTTCGAGCTACAACCAGCCCGACCGCCGAAACCTGAAGTACAGATACACGCACGCCGCCGTGATGCCCACCAGCACCGCGAAATAGCCATATTTCCACTGCAGCTCCGGCATATTGGCGAAGTTCATGCCGTAGATGCCCGCAACCGCCGTCGGCACAGCCAGAATCGCTGCCCAAGCCGCCAGCTTGCGGGTGATCTCGCCCTGCCTGCGCTGCTCGAGCAGGCTGCTCGTCTCCGCCACGGAGGTCAAAAACTCACGCAGCCCCGCCACGCGATATTCCGCGCGCCGCACATGGTCCTGCACATCGCGGAAATAGGGCAGCATGTTGGCGTCAATATTGGGCAGGGTGTGATTCACGAGCCGCGCGGTCACGTCGCTCATCAGGCCCAGCGCCCGCTGGAACCGCACAATCTCCCGCCGGATCGCAAAGATGCTGCGAATCGCCTGATGATCGAGAAAGGCGTCGGTCGCGGAGGCTTCCATCGCCAGCACCTGCTCCTCCAGCGACTCGACGATGGGAAAATAGCCATCGACGATGAAATCGATGATCGAGTGCAGCACATAGTCGGGGCCGTGTGTCAGCGCCGTGGGCGTGCTTTCCAGCTTGTCGCGCAACGCTGTGTGCGCGCGGGCGGAGCCGTGACGGACGGAGACGATGAAGCCCGGACCAAGGAAGATGGAGGTCTCGCCATAACAAATCCTCGCGCCCTCAAGATGCGCCGTGCGCAAAATGAGGAACAGCTCGTCGCCATAAAGCTCCACCTTGGGCAATTGCAGGCCTTTGCGGGCATCTTCCAGCGCCAGCGGATGCAGGGCGAAGCAGTGGCCGACGGCAGCAAGCTCTTCCTCACTCGGGTCCAGCAGGCCGATCCACACAAACTCATGCTCGGTCACCGGCTCAGCGTGCGGCACGCCGATATCGACCTCACCCACTATCTCGCCATTGCGGTATCGCCGCGCCGCTATCACCGTCAAACAGGCTCTCCCGCCAGTAAATCGCCCCCAATTCCGGCAAGCCTCTAGCACGCTCCCTCGCGCGACCGGAAGAGCAAGCGCCCAGCAAAGCCCTGCGCGCTTCACCTTTTGCGGCAAACACCCTATGGGACCGCGATGCATTTTCTCGATCAAGCAAAAATTTTCATTCGGTCCGGCATGGGCGGCCCCGGCGGCGTCAGCTTCCGGCGCGAAAAATATGTTGAATATGGCGGCCCCGATGGCGGCAATGGCGGCAAGGGTGGCGATATCATTTTTGAAGCCGTGCCCGGCCTCAACACCCTCATCGACTTTCGCTACACCCAGCATTTCAAGGCGCAGCGCGGCATTCCCGGCATGGGCAAGGATCGCACGGGCGCGGGCGGGCAGGATCTGGTCATCAAGGTGCCGGTCGGCACGCAGATCATCTCGGATCCGGACGAAGACGGCGAGAGCGAAGTGCTGGCCGACATGACCGAGGTTGGCCAGCGCGTCACCATGTTGCGCGGTGGCGATGGTGGCCGCGGCAATGCGAGCTACAAAACCTCTACCAACCGCGCCCCGCGTCAGCATGGCACGGGCTGGCCGGGCGAGGAACGCTACGTCTGGCTGCGGCTCAAGCTGCTGGCCGATGTCGGCCTTGTCGGCCTGCCCAACGCGGGCAAATCCACTTTCATCAATCAGGTGACGAACACCAACGCGAAGGTCGGCGATTACCCCTTCACCACCACCAAGCCGCAGCTTGGCGTCGTGCTCCACAAGGGCCGCGAGTTCGTGCTGGCCGATATTCCGGGGCTTATCGAGGGCGCAGCGGAAGGCGCTGGCATTGGCGATCGCTTCCTTGGCCATATCGAGCGGTGCCGCGTGCTCATCCATCTGGTGGATGCCACCGGCGATGATCCGGCGGAAGCCTGGCGCATCGTGCAGACCGAGCTTGGCAATTATGGCGAGGGGCTTGATGAAAAGCCCCAGATGCTCGCGCTCAACAAGGGCGATCTGCTCGGCGAGGATCTGATGAAAGATATCGCCAAGGACATGAAAAAAGCGGGCGCTGGCAAGGCCTTCATCATTTCCGGCGCGACCGGCAATGGCGTTGGCAAGCTGCTCGATGCGATCATTCCGCTGCTTGGCGAAGTGAAAGCCGTCGAGGCCGAAGAGCGCGGCGAAGAGCTCAACAAGCCCTGGTCACCGCTCGGATAGGTGTCGCGGGAGGCCAGCGCCCCCCGCCCCCCACCCCGCGCAATGATTTGCATGGGCGAATCGCCATAAGTCTTTTCCAATACGAACGCGGTCTGTAGGGCTTGGCGCCATGATTGGTTTCACGCCCGCTGACTGCCCGCGCATTGTCATCAAGGTCGGCTCTGCCCTGCTGGTGGAGCCGGAAGGCGGCGTGCGGCGCGCATGGCTGGAAAGCCTCGTGGCGGAAATCGTGGAGCGGCGGGCTGCGGGTCAGCAGATCGTCATCGTCTCCTCCGGCTCCATCGCGCTGGGCGCA
The DNA here is from genome assembly GCA_946479185.1 of uncultured Sphingobium sp. The sequence continues at coordinate 1,987 of CAMLFF010000150.1, read as the reverse complement.
CGGCGTCTGGGTCTCCCCAAGGGTGGCCGCGCTACGCTGGAAGATGCGCAGGCCGCTGCCGCCGTCGGCCAGATTGCGCTCAGTCAGGTCTGGGCAGACTTGCTCGGTCAGCATGGCATCGCCGCCGCGCAGATGCTGGTGACACTGGGCGATCTGGAAGACCGCCGCCGCTATCTCAATGCCTCGGCGACGCTGGACCGGCTCGTGGGCCTGGGCGCGGTGCCCGTGGTCAATGAGAATGACAGCGTCGCCACCGAGGAAATCCGCTTTGGCGATAATGATCGCCTTGCTGCCCGCATCGGTCAGGCCGCGCGGGCGGATGCGGTGGTGCTGCTCTCGGATATCGATGGACTCTACACCGCCAATCCACACAGCAATCCCGACGCCACCATCATTCCCCTTGTGGAAAAAATCGACCCCGCGGTGCTTGGCATGGCGGATGCGCATTCTTCCTCCGGCATGGGTTCGGGCGGCATGATCTCCAAGCTGCAGGCCGCACAGATCGCCACGGGCGCAGGCGCGCATCTCGCGATCATTTCTGGCCGCGTCGATTCGCCACTCACCCACTGGCTAACAAGCGGACGCGGCACGCTATTTCGCGCCGCCAAGCGCCGGGGCGGCCGCAAGGGCTGGCTCGCCGGGCGCTTGACGGTCAAGGGCAGCCTGCGTGTCGATGAGGGCGCGGCCAACGCGCTCCGCCAAGGGCGCAGCCTGCTGCCTGCGGGCGTCACGGCCACGAATGGAATCTATGCGCGCGGCGATGTGATCGACATTACCGGACCGGATGGCGCCGTGATCGCGCGCGGCCTTGCCCAATATGATAGCGCCGATGCCGAGAAGATCATCGGCAAGCGCAGCGCAGAAGTGGCCGAGCTGCTCGGCGGCACACCCCGCGCGGCGATGGTCCACCGCGATTATATGGTCCTGCTCTGATGCGCCTCGCCATCACCGGCGGCACGGGCTTTGTCGGCAAGGTCGTGCTGGGCAAGGCGCTTGCGGCGGGACATGAGCTGCGCGCCCTCACTCGCCGCCCACAAGCCGCGCATGTTGGCCTTGAATGGATCAATGGCACGCTTGAGGATCACGCCGCACTTGATGCGCTGGTTGCTGGTGCCGATGCCGTCATCCACATCGCAGGCGTCGTCAATGCGCTCGATCGCGCCGGGTTCGAGGCAGGCAATGCCACCGGCACCGCCGCCATCATCGCCGCGATGAAGCGCGCTGGCGTCAACCGCCTCGTCCACGTGTCCTCACTCGCCGCCCGCGAGCCGAACCTCTCCGACTATGGCTGGTCCAAGGCGCAGGCCGAGCAGCACGTCACCACCAGCGGCCTGAATTGGACAATGGTTCGCCCCCCCGCCATTTATGGCCCCGGCGATGCCGAACTGCTCGAACTGTTCCAGATGGCGGCGCGCGGCTTCGTTCTGCTGCCCCCCGGCGGCAGACTCTCCGTCATCCACGTCCATGACCTCGCCGACCTGCTGCTCACCCTCGCGAACACCGATCCCGCAACCACCGGCCAAACCTACGAAGCAGACGATTCCCGCCCCACCGGCTGGAGCCACGTGGAATTCGCCCGCGCCATCGGCCAGGCCGTGGGCCGCCGCTCCGTCCGCACCATCGCCATGCCCTCCACCCTCGTGCGCCTGGGCGCCCGCATCGATCGCCTCCTGCGCGGCGACAAAGCCCGCCTCACGCCCGACCGCGCCGCCTACTTCTGCCATGAGGATTGGGTCTCAAACCCCGCGCTCCAGCCGCCCGCACGCCTCTGGACGCCAGCCATCCCAACGCCGGATGGGCTGGCGCTCACAGCGCAAGCCTATCGCGCCAAAGGGCTGCTGCGCGACGCGTAGCTCCACCCCGCCCCAGCGCCCGCTCATCCCACTTGCCTCGCTCATGCCTGAATCCCGCCTTATTCGCTTGCCATAGGCCGTGCAGAGCGGGCATTTGCCCGTGATCAGTTGCCTTAAGGATAGTCGTACATGTC
>CAMLFF010000149.1 GCA_946479185.1 uncultured Sphingobium sp. | reverse complement strand
CATCGGACAGACGAACGCCGGACACGGACTCTGATATATTGGTCAGCAGTGCGTTGGATTCCGCCTGCGAGGAGAGTGATGAGAATTGCGCCATCTGCGCAACCATCTGGCTGTTATCCATCGGCTCGAACGGATCCTGATATTGCATCTGCTTGGTGAGCAGCGTCAGGAAGCCATTCATGTCGATGGTCGAGTTCGACTTCTTCGTCGTCTCTTTCAGCGCATTATTGGTCAAGGACGTGTTGGCGTCCACCGTCCACGGGCTGGAGGTCGTTACGGTGGTCATTTGCCAAGCCTTATCGTTTCAAGGAGCAGGGATTTTGCGGTCTGCATGACCTGCACATTATTTTGATACATGCGCGCGCTCTCGACCATTTCGACCAGCTCGGCGCTCGTATCCACGCCGGCATCCCACACATCGCCATTCGTGTCGGCGAGCGGATGGCCGGGATCGTGACGCTTAGTGGCCGCTGTCTCGGAGGTGACGACGCGATCAACCTTCACAGTCGCGACACCGGGCTTCTCAACCACGGTGGAGAAGACCGGACGGATCGCGCGATAGGCACCGCCCTCGCTGCTGGAAACCGATCCGGCGTTCGCGAGGTTGGATGCGGTCGCGTTCAGCCGCACGAGCTGCGCGGACATGGCGCGTCCGGCAATATCGAAAACGTTCATGGGTTTGTCGGCCATGCTTATTCTCCCCTCAACGCGCGCGTGATGGTGTTCAGCCGACCTTCGAGGAAGGAGAGCGTCGTGCGATACTTCACGGCGTTTTCAGCAAAGAGCGTCTGCTCGGTCGACATCTCGACGGTGTTGCCATCGGCGCTCGGCTGCAGCGGCGTGCGATAGCCCATCGCCGTTTCCAGCGCGCCAGCGACCGAACCCTGCTGGCTGGTCGCCGTGGCAAGCGCCTTATCGAAATCAATGTCCCGCGCCTTGTAACCGGGCGTGGAAGCATTGGCGATATTCGAGGCAATCAGCTCCAGCCGCTGCGAGCGCAACGTGAGGGCTTTGCCATGAATGCCGAACAATGCGTCGTCGAACGACATTTTTTTCGCACCTTCCCTTAAAGTCTCCGAACCGGGGTCGTTCTGACCGGATGAGTTGGTCCGGATCAGGCATACCCATGCCCGCAGGTCATTATCTGCAAATGCCGTGCCAAAATCTGAAACCGGCGGGGGTCGGAGCGAAAAGATGGGGATTTCTGCGCCTTTTGAGGGCGTGGACGGCAAGGGCGGCAAATTATTGCCGGTCAACGGCAGCATATTGCCGGTCGCATTTTGATGATGGGGGACGATCGGCGACCATGATGGACATTCTCAGCCATATCCTTGCTCCAGTGCCGATTTTGCTCGTGGGCATCGGCGCCGGATTGATCGCGCTTGCGCAATCGGGCTTTCGCGCGTCCACGGGCGCTGCAGCGTCGCTCATTCCACTCATCAGCGCGCGCCCGGATGACGAGCGCGACAACGCGCGCGCGCTGCTCTACCGTGTCGAAGCCGTTGCAGAACTGCGCGGACTTGCTCGCACAGACCGCGTGCAGACCTCGCACCCCTTCATCGCTCAGGCCCTCACAACGCTGGCAAACTCAAGCGATGTCGAGCATTTCTCGCACTGGATCAACCAGTCGCTCGATGATCGCCGCGCCCGTCATGCGCGCATCATTAACTTCTGGAATGCGCTCGCCGATGCAGGGCCTGCGGTGGGCATGGCGGGCACCATCATCGGCCTGATTGGCATGTTCGCCAATATGAGCGATCCCGCCACAATCGGGCCTTTTATGGCACTTGCGCTCATGACGACGCTGCACGGTCTCATCCTCGCCAATGCCATCGCTGGCCCCATCGCCAACCGGCTTGCCAGCCTTTCCGAGCAGGAAATCGCCTGGCAGCAGGCGCTTGCTGACCGCATGATCGCGATTGCGCGACGCGAACCCGCTGTGCTGCGCAAAGTCACCCATCGGGAAGCGGCATGATCGCTCGCCAGCATCGCGCACGCTGGGCGCTCAGCTTTGCTGATTTATGCCTGCTTTTGCTGGGCTTTTTTGCGTTACTCCAAGCCAATCAAAACATGCGAGATCAGGCGCTTGCGGGCATTGGCAATTATTTCGGCGCACTGGAGGCAAAGCAGCAGGCTGATCTTGTTGCGCTGGAACTGTTTGAACCCGGCGAAGCTTTGCTCAGCACGGATGGTCGCACGGCACTACTCAAGGCCGCACAGCCCTTCTCGAACACGACCCAAATCCTCCACATCCAATCCATAGGAATCGATGCCGGAGAGCGGCGCTTCGATGCGTGGGATCTGGCAGCCGCGCGCCTCGGCGCTGTCGCCCGCACGCTCGTCGAGGCTGGCATTCCAGCCTCCCGTCTGCGCATCGCCGGGCTTGCCGAAAAGCCTGATGCATCGGCGCCCGGCAAGCAGATCATCCGGATCGCTCAGCAGGCGAATTCAGCCGAATGAAAGCAGTTGGCACGGACTTTGCTGCATGTGGCGCATGCATGCATCGGAGTTTCAAACCGTGATCACATCATTCCGCAGCTCAAAACTGTTCCTCGTCGCAGCTTTGGTGCTGAGCAGCCTTGCCGCGCCCGCAATGGCTCAGAACTTCGAGAATTTGGAGCGCCTCGATAGTCTTGTCGCAGCCAGCGTTGGCGCAAATCGTGGTGAACCGGGCGGCCCTGTCGCGCCGATCGACCGCCGTCTGCGCCTTGCCGTGTGCCCCCAGCCTCCGGTGGTCGAGCCGCCCCGCATGAACGCGGCGACCGTCTCCTGCCCCAGCATAGGCTGGCGTATCCGCGTGCCGCTCGCCATGAGTGGACAGGCTGGCTCGCCCCGCAATAGCGCCGATTTCAGCGCTCCGAGCGCTCCAAGCCACGCCATCGTCGTGAAAAAAGGCGATCCCGTTCAGCTGATCGCGGGCAACGGCAGCTTCACCATTTCGCGCACGATGATTGCTGATGAAGACGGCGCAATCGGCGCGATGATCCGCGTGCGTCAGGATAGCCGCGCAACGCCCGTTACGGCTCGCGTAGAAAGTTCTGGCGTTGTTCGTATTCCGTCTATTTAAACTTTCTTGAACCAGTCCGTATATAGAGCGGATTGGACAGAAGGGATGATGCGATGATTAAGTCTGTTGGCCAGGCGTCGAGCGCCGCAGTCGAGGCAGCCAAGCTGCGCGAGACCGCGCAGTCACGCCCTGCGCCCGCGGTCAGCGCGGATGCGGCTCCGGCGAAAGCTGAAACCATATCCACCCCCGCCGCGCGGATGGCAGCGCAAGGTGCGCCTGTCGATCTTGCGCGGGTCTCTCGCGTGAAGCAGGCCATTGCATCGGGCAATTACCCGGTCGATCCAGACAAGATCGCCGAGAAAATGCTGGATCTCGATCTGCCTCCCGCCAAGCATTGAAAGGCGCAGCGCTATGCCGCTCGCAATCGTCGAAAATTTCGCAGCCGCCACTGGTGATCTGCACGTCGCGATGAAAAGCGCAGACGTTGCCGTGATCGAGACTGCGATTTCCGCATTCCGCACGTCGCTGGATGCGGTGCAGAGCGTGGAAAATTGGGAAGCAACGCCCGATCTGAAGGCGCGCTGCTCGGAAATCATCGGCCAGCTCGATAGCTCACGCATGCTTGCGCGTCTGCTCGGTGATATAACCGGCCAAATCCGCAGCGCTCGCGCTGCCAATGATATGAGTCTGCAACAGCCGCTTTACAGCCCGCGCCCCTGAGCGACCGATCTCCAAGCTGAATGCAAGCCGCGCCTGTCCCAATCGACAGCGCGGCTTTTCCATTTTTGGCACGCTTCTTGCTGCGTGATCCCCGATATCAACACGGGATGATCACGCACCAATGTCCGCATTCAATGGACTGACAGTCAAAGCGCTCCCCGGCTCGCAAGGCCGGGTGACGCAGGCGATTGCATCGGCCAGTCAGCGGACGGGCGTCGATTTCAACTATCTCATGGGTCAGGCGCAGATTGAAAGCGCGATGGACCCGCAGGCCCGCGCCCGTACCTCCAGCGCGACCGGCCTCTATCAATTCATCGATCAAAGCTGGCTCGCGGTGGTCAACGATCATGGCGCCAAGCACGGCGTTGATTGGGCCGCCAATGCAATCCAGCGTGGCAGCAACGGTCGCTATTTCGTGGCCGACCCCAATATGCGCCAGCAGATCTTGGAGCTGCGCAACCATCCCGAGACGGCATCGGCAATGGCGGCTGAGCTCGCGACCGATAATCGCAATTTTCTGGAAGAGCGCACAGGCCGTGTCGCAGAGCCTGTCGACCTGTATCTCGCGCACTTCCTTGGCGCCGGTGGTGCAGCCAAATTCCTCACCAGCATGTCCCAGTCGCCGGACACGCCTGCCGCTACGCTCTTCCCCGCCGCAGCGCGCGCAAACGCCTCAGTCTTCTACGATGGCCAGGGCAATGCCCGCAGTCTCGCCGATGTGCGCAGCAATTTCGAGCGCAAGCTTTCCAATGGCGTGCAGAGCGCTGGCCTGAACGCATCGGGCATGACCGGCGGCGCGCAGACAGTGCAGCCCGCCGACTATGTCCGCATCGAGCATGAGCGCCTCTCCATGTCGCAATCGCTCGCTGGAAAGCAGCCCTACCCCGAATTTGCGCCGCGCCCTGAAACCGCGCGGCTCGCCTACCTCATGCTCGCGACCTTCGGAAGGTAATCGATCAACATGACTCGCAGCGACGTCAACGGCAATATCTGGATGAACACCGCCAAGGGCGCGGTGTTGCCGATCGCCATTTTGCTCCTCGTCATGTTCATGATGGTGCCGGTGCCGGTGCTGATGCTGGACATCGGCTTCATCGCCAACATCATGATCAGCCTTGCTGTGCTGATGATCTCGCTTAACGCGCGCAAACCGCTCGATTTCTCGAGCTTCCCGACCGTGCTGCTGCTCGCTACCTTGCTGCGCCTCGCGCTCAACGTGGCCTCGACGCGCATCGTTCTCGTGAACGGCCATACCGGCTCGGATTCTGCAGGCCATGTCATCGAGGCGTTTGGCAATTTCATGATCGGCGGCGATTATGTCGTCGGCATTTTCGTCTTCACGATCCTGATGATCATCAACCTCGTTGTAATCACCAAGGGCGCCGGACGCGTGTCGGAAGTCTCCGCCCGCTTCACGCTCGATGCACTGCCGGGCAAGCAGATGGCCATCGACGCCGACTTGAACGCTGGTCTGCTCACCGCTGAAGAGGCGCGCGCCCGTCGTCAGGAAGTCGCAACCGAAGCGGACTTCTACGGCTCGATGGATGGTGCGTCCAAATTCGTGAAGGGTGATGCCATTGCCGGTATCCTCATCCTCGTCATCAACATCGTCGGAGGCATCATTCTCGGCGTGGTCAGCCATGGCCTGACCGCTGGTGAAGCGGCTCAGACCTATATTCTCCTCGCCATCGGCGATGGCCTCGTCGCGCAGATCCCTGCCCTTCTCCTCTCCATCGCCGCCGCCGCCATCGTCACCCGCGTCACGTCAGACCAGGACCTTTCCGGCCAGATCTCCTCGCAATTGGGCGTCAGCAAGGCTTGGGTCGGGGTCGCGAGCATCCTCACCTTCCTCGGCATTCTGCCTGGCATGCCGCACATCATCATCCTGCCCGCGGCAGCGCTCGCCTGGTTCATCGCCCTGCGCCTGCGCAAAAATGCCAAGGACATCCGCGAAGCGCCCGCCCCCGTCGCAGAACCAGAAAACCCCGCTCATATCGAATGGGGCGATGTGTCCGATGGCGCCGTTCTCGGGCTGGAGATTGGCTATGGCCTCATCGGTCTGGTCGATGATCGCAAGGATGCGCCGCTCATGGGCCGCATCACCGGCATCCGTCGCCAGCTGTCACGTGAGCTTGGCTTCGTGGTCCCCATGATCCGCGTGAAGGATAATCTCGCGCTCGGCCCTAACCAGTACCGCATCACCATCGCAGGCGTCGTCGTCGGCGAGGATGAAATCTGGCCAGAAGACCTGCTCGCGCTCGATAGCGGCGATATCACGCAGGTCATCACCGGACGCGCCGCGCAAGACCCCACCTTCGGCCTCGAAGCCGTGTGGATTTCCGCAGATCGCCGCAGCGAGGCGGTCATCGCAGGCTATACCGTGGTCGATCCGTCCACCGTCGTCGCCACCCATCTCAACCATCTCATCGCGCAAAATGCCGCCGAAATGTTCGGCCTGGACGAAGCCAGGAAGCTCATCGACACGCTCAAGGAAGCCGCCCCCCAGCTTGCCGATGGCCTCACACCGAACCCGCTCAGCCTCGCACAGATCACCGCGCTTTGCCGTGGCCTGCTGATCGAGGGCATTCCGCTCAAGGATTTCCGCCGCATTGCCGAGGCGATGGTCGTCGTTGCCCGATCGGATATGAGCACGGACATGCTGATCGAGGCCGTTCGCCAGCGCATCGGCTCGCTCATCATCCAGAGCATCGTGCCGGTAAAGATGCCGCTTCCTGTCGTCACGCTGGATGGCGAGTTGGAAAGCCTGCTCGCTCAGGCCATGCGCGTTGCAGGCGATGCCCAGCATCCCATCGAGCCAGCGCTCGCCCAGCGCCTCATCGAGCAGGTGAGCGAAGCCGCACGGCCCCTGCTCGCACAGGCGCGCAGCTTTGCCATCGTCACCTCGCCGATTGCGCGCCGTGCGCTCTCTCGCCTGTTCCGTCCGCATCTGCCGGAAACACCGGTGCTGTCCTTCCTCGAAATTCCTGATGGCAAGGCTGTCGAGGTCGTCGCGGTGGTGGGCAATGAAAGCCGCATCCATCAGGTCGAGCGGTTGCAGGCGGCATGAGCAAGCCAGCTTCGTCGCCACGGCTGGCAAGCTTAACAAGCTGCAAAGCCGCCGGAAAATCTACGTTAAACCTTTTCGCATAGAGCAGCCCAATGCAAAGCGCCCAGCTCACGACTCCCGGACTGACTTATGGACGCCGCGCAACCAGCGCGCCGGATCAGCTTGCCCAGCAATATATGCCGCTGGTGCGCAAGACGGCTTGGCATGTGCATGGCCGCGTCTCATCCGCCATCGAGATTGAGGATCTGCTGCAGATCGGCATGGTGGCGCTCGTTGAGGCGGCGAATAATTTCGAGGACCGCGGCTTTGGCTTTGCGACCTATGCCCAGATGCGCATCCGTGGCGCGATGATCGATCATCTGCGCCGTCACGCCACGCTCTGCCGCTCCGCAATGGCGCGGCGCAAGACGATCATGGAAGCGCGCCGCCAGCTTGAGCAGAAATTTGGTCGCCCGCCGGTGGATAGCGAAGTCGCCGCTCACCTCGGGCTCGACAATGCCGCCTGGCGCGATCTGGCGGACGGCACCGAGATGGCGCAGCATCAGAGCATGGATGAAGTCTATTCGGACCAGTCGCTCTGGTTTGCCGATGTGAGCGAGCGCGCCGACGAGGCACTGGAGCGCGAATCCCTCAAAGGCGCCATTTCATCCTGCATCAGCGAACTGCCTGAGCGCGAGGCGATGGTGCTCCAGCTCTACTTCGTTGAAGAGATGAACCTTGAGGAAATTGGCCTCACGCTGGATATCGGCGCGGCCCGTGTGTGCCAGATCAAGAAATCAGCGCTGGATAAGCTGCGTTCGCGCCTCACAGACTGGCAATAATGGCTGACTAGCCGGGCGCTGCGCCATCGGCTAAAGGGCGCTCATGTCCACCACCTACACGCTCGATACTGAGATCGGAAGAGCACACGTCTGAACTCCAGTCACTTCCTGTGATCTCG
>CAMLFF010000148.1 GCA_946479185.1 uncultured Sphingobium sp. | reverse complement strand
TCGATGTGGCTGAAGAGCCGCCGCCACCTGAGGAGGAGCCGCCCCCACCGCCGCCTCCGCCGCCAGACATGCCACCACCGCCGCCGCCGCCTCCCACAGCGCCGCCGCCGATGATTTCGCTGCCTTCGACGGCACCGATGATGGCACCTCCACCGCCGCCGGCTCCACCGCCAGCTGCACCGCCTGCGCCTCCACCGGCTCCGCCCGTGGTAAGCAAGGCTGCTGGTGCCAAGGGCAACCCGGCTAGCTGGATCACGAATGATGATTACCCTGCGCGCGCTTTGCGTGATGAAGCTCAGGGCACCGTTGCTATCCAATGGGAAATCAACACCCAGGGTCGCGTCGAGAACTGCCGTGTGACGTCGTCTAGCGGTAACAAGGATCTCGATGATGCGGCTTGCAGCTTGATCGTGCGTCGTGGCCGTTATTCGGCAGCGCTTGATCAGGCAGGCAATCCAATGCGGTCAACGGATCGTCGCCGCGTGGTGTGGCGTTTGCCAGAGTAATCATGAGTTCATTCCGGCTGCCCCGAACCGGGGCGAGGGGCAGCCGTTTCACCTGACTGGTTTGAAGAGGAAACAATCGAATGTTCACTTATCTGTCCGCAGCCGCTGCGCCGGCCGCCGAAAATCCTTATGGTTTGATGGAAGCCCTCGAGCAGGGCGGCGTTATCGCATGGACCGTGTTCCTCATTCTGGTGAGCATGTCCGTCCTGTCATTCTTCATTCTCTTCACGAAGCTCATTGAGCAGCAGAAGGTTATCAGCCAGGCGAAGGGCATCCGCTCCGGTTTCTGGCGCGCTGCCTCGCTTAAGGAAGGTTCTGCCAAGCTCGCCAAGAACAGCGCTTACAAGCAGCTGGTCGATGACGGCATCCTGGCTCAAGAGCAGCACGCCAAGCTCACCGATCCTGTGGAAGCACATGACTGGATGCACGCTTCGCTCAACCGCTCGGAAGCTGCGATCAACTCCAAGCTCAACGGCGGCCTGGCCTTCCTCGCAACCGTTGGTGCAACGTCGCCGTTCATCGGTCTGTTCGGTACGGTTATCGGTATTTACCGCGCACTCATCAAGATCGGTGCATCCGGTCAGGCTTCGATCGACGCCGTTGCTGGCCCGGTCGGTGAAGCTCTGATCATGACCGCACTTGGTCTGGCTGTGGCTGTCCCTGCCGTGCTCGCATACAACTGGCTGCAGCGTCGTAACAAGGCGATCGCTGAAGACCTGAGCGGCTTCAACAACGATCTGCTCGGCTACATGGTCTCCAACGGTGCGGTTCGTCCGGTCGTTGCTGCACCTGCTGCTGCGGTTGCTGCCAAGCCGGTTGCTGCCAAGGCCTGATCACACGGAGACAACGCGGCGGGTCCGTTAAAACGCCCGCCGCGCCTCCTCTCCAATGGAAGCATGTTGCTTCCAGCTAAGAGTTAGGATTTTGATCGATGGCAATGAGCTCTGGGGGCGGTGGTGATGACGCCCCAATGTCGGACATCAACACGACCCCTCTCGTGGACGTCATGCTGGTGCTTCTCATCATCTTTCTGATCGCGATCCCGGTGGTTGTGCAGACTGTTGAAGTGAGACTTCCGAAAATCGCCTTCGAACCCACCACCACCAAGCCTGAGAATGTTTCGCTCACGGTGCGCGCAGTGGATGGTAATTGCGAAGTTTACTGGAACCTCACCAAGGTGAGCGCGAGTGATCTTCTCAACCGCGCTGTCAAAAAGCTCGAAGCGGATATCAAAAAGGCCGGTGGCGTTGAAAATATGAACCCGGACGATCTGCCAGAAGCGCATATTCGTGCGGATATCGATACGCCTTACCGTTGCATCGGTGGTACGATCTTCACGATGCAGCGCGCAGGTTACCCTAAGGTCGGATTTATCTCCGAGCCTGAGCCGGGTTCGATCTCCGTTCGTCGCCTCTGACGCCCAGATTTAGGAGACCAGTTAGATGGCAATGAGTGGCGGCCGCGATGACGGCGAACCGATGATGGAAATGAACACGACGCCGTTGATCGACGTCATGCTCGTTCTGCTCATCATGTTCATCATCACTATCCCGATCCAGACCCACGCGGTGAAGATCGATCTCCCACAGACCACCCCGGATCAGGCGAATGTTATTGATGCGGTCAAGAACCGTCTGACGATCGATCCTGCTGGGTTGATCTACTGGAACGGTAACCCCGTCGATAAGGTTACGCTGCGCCAGTATTTGGAGCAGACGAGCCGGATGACCCCAGAGCCCGAACTTCAGTTCGAGCCGGATCAGTCCGCACGCTATGCCGTGGTGGATGAGGTGCTTGCCGCAATCAAGCGCTCCAAGGTCACGAAGCTCGGCTTCGTTGGCAACGAGCGTTACGGCGGCGCATTCTGAAGAGACATAGAAGTCACGGCATCAGCCAGGACTTTGCTCTCAACCAGTCGAATATTCGGAAAAGGGAGCTTCGGCTCCCTTTTTTATTAGCCGCGCTCCCTGACGGGCGAGCGCCCAGGTGCGTCGATTCGAGCGGGCTTTTGACGGGCTTCTGAGCGATTATGTTCTCTCCCTGAGCGGCTCAAGTTATGGGGCGGGCGAGAGGTGAACGACCGGAGGACCTCCTGCGAGATCAGCGGCCTCGCGTTGTACGCTGCAATATATCGCATTACCGATCGACTTTGCGCCACTTGCAGCCGAATTGGCTGCCGAGCCGAACTAGCTACCGATAGTACGCTTGCCGCAGCTTGGCTGGCGCACCACAATCCTCGCTACCGGTACCAATCGCGGCGGCGCACGCGGTGCTTGTCGAGGCGTTAGTGACGCGGGCGATGGTGCGTTCGAGCTTCGCCGTTCGTGGTGACTATGACTAAAAACAGCCGTCGGGACGATAGCGTCTTCCCGAACATTGGCTACGTTGTCCTGAGTGACGCTTCGATGTCGTCGCAGTGTGGATCGGCGGGAACGCATGATGAGCGAGTGTGGCCGTTGGCAGTCAACCGGACAAGGCTGCGCTTTAGCATCTCAGAAGAGCCGATCTGTAATTGGCATGTTTCGGCGTCTAGGAGCCCTTATACTGCGTTCACTCAAAGCATTGGCCAAGATGATGACCGGGGGCTGCCACAGCTGGGCCGAGCGAATAGACGGGGCGTTGCAGCATATCGTCCCAATCAGAAGCTTGACGCGAGACGAGGTGCCGGTCCCAGCTTATCGTCGCGCTTTGCAGATCAGCATAGTGGAACGTGCGGGGCCGGTTGTGTCCTGCCCTATGACCAAGCTCACAAGGCTCTGGACGCGGCTGCATGACTGATCTTTCCAATGCTGGACGGCCAAGCCGGGGGACAGATCAGAGGCGTTCCCCTGATCAGTCGCTAGCCCATCGCCTTCAAGCAGTCTCGGTAAATTGCAACGCCGCAAGCCGCGCATACAGACCGCCTTGCGCGTTGAGTTCAGCATGCGTACCGATCTCCACGATTCGGCCCTGATCCAGCACCACAATCCGGTCGGCAGCGCGCACGGTCGCCAGGCGATGTGCGATCACGATGGTGGTGCGGTCGCGCATCAAATGGGTGAGTGCATCCTGCACCAGCTTTTCTGATTCTGCATCGAGCGCCGAGGTGGCTTCATCGAGCAGCAGCAACGGCGCATTTTTGAGCAGCGCGCGCGCAATGGCGATTCGCTGGCGCTGGCCGCCGGAGAGCCGCGCGCCTGCCTCGCCAAGCTCGGTGTCGAGACCTTGGGGAAGATCGAGCAGAAAGTCTGCAGCATTCGCCGCACGAGCCGCGATCATCAGATCCTCGTCGCTCGCGTCCCAGCGGCCATAGCGCAGATTATCGCGTGCGCTGGCGGCAAAGATCACCGTCTCCTGTGGCACCAGCGCGATCATCGCGCGCACCGCCGCCGGGTCCGCATCGCGCAGATCCACGCCGTTGAGCAACAACCGGCCCTCAGCGGGATCGTAGAAACGCTCGACCAATTGCAGCAGGGTCGATTTGCCAGCGCCCGATGGCCCGACGATCGCGATCGTCTCTCCAGGCGCGACATCAAGCGAAAAGTCGTTGAGCGCCGCGCTGTCTGGCCGTGTGGGATAGCGGAAGGACACGGCCTCGAACGTCACACGCGCCTGATGCGCTTGCGGGATCGGCAAGGGATTGGCGGGCGGTTGAATGCCGGGCACAGCGCTCGTCAATTCACTTAGTCGCGCCGCCGCGCCTGCGCCCCGCAGCAGATCGCCATAAACTTCGGTCAAGGCGCCCAACGCGCCAGCCACCAAACCACCCGTGATGACGAAAGCCGCAATGCTGCCTCCGGTCATCCGGCCTGACGCGACATCAAGCGCGCCCTGCCACATGATCAGCGTGATCGATCCGAACACCACGAAGATGATCGTCGCAGTCATCCCGGCCCGCACGCTGATGCGCCGACGCGCGGTGCGAAAGCCATCTTCGACCGCCTCCTGAAAGCGCCCAGCCTCGCGCTTTTCCTGCCCGAAGGCCTGCACGATCTTCATCGCGGAGAGCACCTCGTTCGTGATGCTGCCAACCGCCGCGAGGCGATCCTGGCTCGTGCGCGAGAGGGCCCGCAGCCGCCGTCCAATGAAGATGATTGGCCCCAGCACGAGCGGAATTCCAAATAGCAGCATGGCGGTCAGCCGTGGCGCCAGTGTGAACAAATAGACGATCCCGCCAAGCCCGGTGAGAATGTTCCGCAACGCAATCGATACCGTCGATCCAACGACCTGCTCGATCACCGCGGTATCCGCCGTCATGCGCGACGCGATTTCAGAGGGCCGGTTGTGCTCGAAAAAGGCTGGCTCTTGCCGGAGCAGATTGGCCTGCGCATCGATGCGCAGATCAGCCACCACGCGCTCGCCAATCCAGGCGACGAAATAAAAGCGCAGCGCCGTCGCGAAGCTCAGGATCACGACGATCAACAGCAGATATTGGAACCAGCGGCCAATGTCGCTGCCATCGCCCGAGGCAAAGCCGCGATCGATAACCAGCTTGAATCCGCTTGGAATCGCCAATGTCGCGACGGAGGCCGTCAGCAGTGCGCCGCCTGCGCCAGCCAGCCGCCCTGGATAGCGCAACGCGGCCTTCCAGATGAGTTTCAAATTGCCAAGATCAGACCCTTTGGGGCGATCGTCTTTGCCATTTTGGCGCGCAGGGGGAACCATTCCCGCGCCCTAGACGATGTTTGCAATTTTGGGGAGGGCTTTTACATTTTCCCCGTTTGGCGCACCTTTGCGCGCGTCTGGGCGTTTTATTAATGGAACTGATTGAAAGCTCATATATTGCATCGCAACATAGGTAGCTTAGGTCTATAAGCATCACACGTCTAACCGCCCTCACAGGCAAGGGGTCACATGCTATATAACGCATATGAATTACAGCGCAGCTTCCTCGCCAGTGCGAGTGCTGTTGCCACAGCAAGCGTAGAATTGCTGCAGAACCCGTCAAACCCGTTTTCCTATTTTGGCGGTGGCCCGATGCTGTCCTCCGCTTTGGATGTGTTTGCCCACGCCTCTGCGCCGCGCGGCAAGCCTGCATTCGATCTGCCGTTCACGGAAATCGACGGCAAAAGCGTTGCGATCGAGGAAGTGATCGAGGATCGCAAGCCCTTCGGCCAGTTGCGCCATTTCGTGCGGCAGGGGCACAAGGGCAATGATCCCAAGCTGCTAATCGTTGCTCCCATGTCCGGCCATTTCGCCACGCTGCTGCGCGGCACGGTCGAGCGGATGCTGCCCGGCCATGATGTTTACATCACGGATTGGCGCGATGCGCGCGACGTGCCGCTTGCCGATGGTGGGTTCGATCTGGACGATTATGTCGACTATCTGATCGAGTGGCTCGGACATATTGGTCCCGGCGCACACATGCTTGCGGTCTGCCAGCCCTCCGTGCCCTGTCTTGCGGCAGCAAGCATCATGTCGGCGGACAAGCATCCCTGCCGCCCGCACACGCTGACCATGATGGGTGGCCCTGTCGACACGCGTGAAGGCCCAACCGCCGTGAACGAGCTGGCGCAGGAACGGCCATTGAGCTGGTTCCGCCAGAATGTCGTCGCCACCGTGCCGTTCAATTATCCTGGCGCTGGTCGCATGGTCTATCCCGGCTTCATGCAGCTTGCAGGCTTTATGACGATGAACCTCGGCAATCACCTGATCAGCCATTGGCAGATGTTCCGCCACCTCGTGCAGGGTGATGAGGATAGCGCCGATTCGACGAAGCGATTTTACGAGGAATATCGCTCGGTGTGCGACATGACGGCGGAATTCTATCTGCAGACCGTCAATGAGGTGTTCAAAAAGCACAGCTTGCCCAAGGGCGAGTTTATGCACCGTGGCAAACGCGTGGATACCGGTGCGATCACGGATGTGGCTCTGCTTGCGGTGGAAGGTGAGAATGACGACATCTCTGGCATCGGCCAGACCAGCGCGGCGCTCAAGATTTCCACGAACCTGCCTGATGAGATGAAGCAATATTATCTTGCCGAGGATGTCGGCCATTATGGAATCTTCAACGGCTCCAAATGGCGGAACAGAGTGGCGCCGGTGGTCGAGCAATGGATTGCGCGCCACGCGACCCGCCCGTCCGCCTGATCTTTGTTGGATGATCCTCAGATGACTGGTGCCGTTCGGTTGGAGTCCGTGGTTGTCGAGCGCTTTCCCGTGCGCGATTCGTTCACGATCAGCCGTGGCGCGAAAACCTTCGTCGATGTGGTGCTTTGCACGCTGAGCGATGGCACGCATGTTGGCCGGGGTGAAGGCACGCCCATCTATTATCATGGCGAAACCGCGCAGGATTGTGCGGACGCGATCAACGCTACTGCCGGGCAGCCTGGGGCGTTTGATCGCGAGCAGCTTCGCACTCTGATGCCACCCGGCGCGGCGCGTAATGCGCTCGATTGCGCCTTGTGGGACCTTGAGGCCCGGCAGCAGGGCGTTCCTGTATGGCAGTTAGCTGGTCTTGCGGAGCCATTGCCAGCGCGCACGGCTTATACGATCAGCCTCGATACGCCAGATGCGATGGCGCAGGCTGCGGAGCGCGTGCGGGCGAGGGGCTTTACCCTGCTCAAATGCAAGCTGACTGGCGAGGGCGATCGTGCCCGCATCGCTGCTGTGCGCGCGGGTGCGCCAGATGCGCAGCTGATTGTGGATGCCAATGAGGGCTGGGCGGGTTTCGATTTGATTGCGGAAGCCAGCGCCCTCGCAGCCCATGGCGTATCGCTGATTGAGCAACCGCTCCCCGCGCGGGCCGATGAGGCTTTGGCTGGCTTGGCGAACATGCCGATACCGCTTTGTGCAGATGAGAGCTGCCAGAGCCTCGCCGATTTCGATCGGCTTGGCGGCTATCAGGCAATCAACATCAAGTTGGATAAAGCCGGTGGTCTGACAGAAGCACTGGCAATGGCGCATGAGGCCAAGGCGCGTGGGCTCAAGATCATGGTCGGTTGCATGCTGGCGAGTTCGCTCGGCATCGCGCCTGCCTTCCTGCTTGCGCAGCTTGCAGATTGGGTGGACCTCGACGGAGCGCTACTCCTCGACCGTGACAGAGACGGAGCGTTGCCGGTTTCGGACGGTTTGCTGAGCCCGGGAACTTTATGGGGTGATCCGCTTATAACCAAAGCTTTACCAGCTTGACACTAACTGTGCCAATGGCCAGTCGGTTGGTCGAGCTAGCGCCGCAGGCGTGACCTGGGCCGGTTTGGACCCCATTTAAGGGAGGTGTTGCGTGCGCTTTGCACGAATACTCGCATTGC
>CAMLFF010000147.1 GCA_946479185.1 uncultured Sphingobium sp. | reverse complement strand
CTTCCGGACGCAGCGCATTGTTTGCGCCAGACACAATCTCGATCAGGTCCTGACGCCCGCTCGCGGGATCGGTGAAGGAGGAGAAGCTGCGCGTGACCGATCCGAACAGCTCATTCACGTTGGGCGCCCGGATATCGCGCGAGTAGGTGGTGCGCAGACGCAGCATCGAGAAGGGCTCGTAAACGCCGCCAGCCTTCCACGTCGTCACCGCGCCGCTGGTGCTGTAATCGGTGCGGCGGATAGCGCCATTCAGCTCCAGGCTCTTGCCCATGCTGCTATCCTTGAGCAGGGGCAGCACGGCTTCGAGGAAGCCTTCCTTCACCGTCACGCCGCCATTGGATGCCGAGAAGTTGGACACATAGAAGCCGCCGTTCGCCGAAAGGGGATCGGTCGTGCCGGCCACTTCGTCACGGCGATATTCCACGCCCGCAGCGACCGAGAGGGGCCCTGCCCACAGGTCGAACACGTCACCCTGCACGTCGAGCGCGGCGACCTTCTGCGTAATCTCGAGATCGAGCATAGATGTGCCGGTTACATAATCGCGCGCGGCCTGCGAGAAGCGGTTCTCGCCGATCAGGTTGAGCGGCTGGCAGCCATTGCCGGGGTTGGTCAGCGTCGAGCGGCAGACGGGGGTTCCGCCGGGGCCGTTCACGGCATCCACTGCGAGCAGCAGTCTGGAGCGGATCAGGTTGTTGTTGGCTTCCTGATGATAGGTGCTGCGGCCATATTGATAATAGGCGTTCCATTTCCACGTATCGGTAATGTTGCCGCTGAGGCCACCCACGATCCGGAAGGCCGTGCTCTTCGTGCCGCCACGCGCATTGCCGAGGTCGAGGCCGGAGCGGCCCATGTTGAACTGGGTGATGCTATTGGCGTCCATGATCGATGTGATCGAGGATGGCAGATAGGGGTTGTCGCGGCGGATTGGCCCGATGAGCGTGCCGGTGTCGCGCAACTGGGCGCTGACCGAGAAGGCTGAGACCTCACCATAGGATGCTTCCAGCGTCGCCTTGAGCGCGTCGCTAAACTCATATTCGGCATGACCATAAGTGCTCCAGCGCTCCACAGGAACCTTGAGCAACAGCCCGGCAAGGAAGGCGTTCTGCCCCTTGCCGCTGCCGCCTTGCTGGAAGAGGCCGGGCAGCAAGCCGACCTCGAACGGGATCGCTGAGCCGTCCGGCGCGAACTGGATGTTGCGCAGCGGGCCGGGGCTGGTGATGAGGCCGCCGGGCGTCATCGATGCGGTGTGGATGTTGTTGCGGATGTTGAGCGCGGGCAGGCCGAGGCGGCCCGGCGGCGTATTGCCCAGCAAAGACCATTCTTCCGCGCAGATCGAACGGGCCGTATAGCAATCGCCAAGGCCCTCATTATCCTCATATTCACCACCGACCACGATGTGGCCGCGGCCCCCCGCAAACGAAGTGCCATAAGCGCCGGCAAGGAAGAGCGTGCGATCGTCGCCCTGCTGCGAAATGCCGGATTGCACCTCGGCGCGGATGCCCTGCAGCTTGTTGTTGAGGACGAAGTTCACGACACCGGCCACGGCGTCTGAGCCATAAGCCGCCGAAGCGCCGCCCGTTACCACGTCGACACGGTCGATCAGGATGCCCGGAATATAGTTGGAATCGACCGTGCCCTGCAAAGTGGTCGGCACGAAGCGGCGGCCATTCACCAGCACCAGCGTGCGCTGCGCGCCAAGTCCGCGTAATTCAAGCACGCGCGCGCCAACGGCGGTGCCGGGTCCGGTCTGCGTCGCGGATGGGCTGCTCGTTGCGCGGAAGCTTGGCAGCTGGCTCAGCACATCGCCAATATTGCTGGAGGCTGTGTCTTCCAGGCGGTCGCGTCCGATGGCCGTCACAGGCGTTGGCGCTGTGAAGCCGCCGCGCTGAATGCGGGAGCCGGTGACAACGATGTCGCGATCGACCGCCTGCTCGGCGGCGTCCTGCGGCTCGGCCTGGGGCTCAGCCTGCGTCGTTTGCGCATGTGCGGTCGCCGTGACGGAGAGCGCGATGGCCATCGACATAAGGGCGCCGGTGCCCTTGAGAACGCGTCTGTGATGAGTTGGCAGCATTTCCATTTCCTCTCCCTTGGCTCCTCCCGTCCATTGGCGGCGAGGATGAACTGACATGTGGCTTGACCGGTGACGGATCGGGTCCATAAGTCGTCACACCCTGATCGTTAGGGTGTTGATTAATTCATATCCTATCTTTTAGGGGCCTATGCAATAGGTTTGATTAATCAAGGAACAGAAATGAGGGAGGGGTGGTGGATCAGCGATCCAAAGAGGGTGAAGTTCCCGTGCCGGCGATATTTGTGAAGAAGGAGGCCAAGCCACGGCTCTCTCCCGGCCCGCCGCACATCAGAGGATTAGAGCCGGGGTCGGATGAGGATCTGCATGTGCAGATGTCCTGGTGGCTCGTTGGCACGGGCCGCGCCTGGCATAATCTGCTGGATGAACGGCTGCGCTTTTCAGGGCAAACCCAGCCGCGCTGGCGGGTGCTCGCATGGGCGCAAATTCAGCCCGGCATCAGCCAGACCGAACTGGCCGAGCGCATGTCTGTCACCAGCGCGACGCTTGTCGGCATCATCGATGGGCTGGTGCGCATGGGACTTATCGAGCGGCGTGAAAGCGGCGATGATCGGCGGATCAAGGAGCTGCATCTAACACCTGCAGCTCACCCCATCATCGAGCAGATTTCGCGCGAGGTGACGGCGATCCGCAAGGCGCTGCTCAAAAATGTGTCGCGTGAGGAGATGGAGATATGCCTCTCCGTCCTCTCGCGTATCCGGCACGAGATCGCTCATTTTACGGGGCCGGATCAATAAGCGGGTTGCCGCAATAAAGGAGCGCCGATGATGCCCTTTGGCTCATCGGCGCTCCTTTCAATTTCGTAATATCATCGCTTTGCAAGCGTCAGGGATAGCGGGAGAAATCCTGCTCCTGCGATGTCATGAACTCCAGCAGCACGGGCTTGCCCGCCTGCGTCGCCGCGATGCCGCGCTTGATGGCGGGAATGATCTCCTCAACCGTCGTGATACGCTCGCCATGGCCGCCCAGCGCGCGGGCGAACTCGGCATAATTGCCGCCAATGTCGGTTGAGCGAAACTTTTCAGTGGCTTGCGGCATGACCTTCAGTTCCATCGCCATCGATGAATTGTTGAGCAGGATGGACATGATCGGCAAGCGTTCGCGCACCGCTGTCTCGAAGTCCATGCCGGTGAAGCCGATCGCCGCATCGCCCCACACATTGATGCAGAGCTTGTCTGGGCAAGCGAGCTTGGCGCCGAGGGCCAGACCAAGACCATAGCCAAGCTGCGTCGTCTTACCCCAGCCGAGGAATGTGTGCGGCGCGGTGGTCTTCCAGAAGGGCGTGAGCTGATCGCGCGGACTGCCAGCATCATGGGTGATGATCGTGTTGGCGACATCGACCGTATGCTGCAGATCCCACAGCACGCGATAGGGCGTGATCGGCACCTCATCGCTGGTCAGCTTGTACATCCATTTGCCAAGCCACTCATCGGCAACCGATTTGATCTGATCGGCAACCGCGCTCATGTCACGTGGCGTCCCGCCGATGATCGCCTTGCACGCATCGATGAGCGCACGCAGCGAGAGCTTCGCATCGCCGATCAGCGCCACACCGGTTGGGAGCGTGCGGTTGAGCTCAACCGGATCGAGCGTGGCGTGGATGATCGTCTTGCCCGCTGGCATGCGGATGCCGAACGCGGTGCTGGTGAAGCTGCAGCCTACGCCAAGGATCACATCGGATTCATCGAGGAAATGCCGCACAGCAAAAGGCATCGCCGCGCCGCCAGAGCCGAGCGAGAGCGGATGCGTCTCATCGAAACTGCTCTTGCCGGGCAGGCTGGTGCAGACCGGGATCGCCAGCAGCTCGGCCAATTCCTTCAGCTCTGCATAAGCGTTCGACCAGTGAATGCCTTGCCCTGCGTAAAGCACCGGGCGCTTGGCCTCGCAAAGCAGCTTGGCGGCTTGCGCGACGCTCTCGCCATCGGGGCCGAAGCGGCTGCGCAGCACGGGCGCGTAATCGACCTCGGGTGCTTCCTGCTCCAGCACGTCAAAAGGCATTTCGACCAGCGCCGGACCACCGCGACCGTTGCGCAGGGCGGTGAAGGCGCGGCGCATAACGGCGTTCACATGCGAAGGATAATTTAGCGGCTCAGCGGATTTGGTGATCTGCGCCATGTTGCGCACGCTGTTGAAATTGCGGCCGACATGCGCGTTCGCCACGGCATAGCCAGCTGGCAGGAACAGCAAAGGCACGGATTCGCCATAGGCCTGCGCGACACCGGCATAAGCCACCTCAGCGCCCGGCCCATGCTGGCAGCAGAACACGCCCAATTTCTCGCCGCGCGTGAGGCGCGAGTAGGCATCCGCCATGTGCAGGCCCACGCGCTCTTGGCGCGGGATGATGGTGCGGATATTGGCTTCCGCAGCAGCTTCCAGCAGCGCATTGCGGGGGTAGCCGAAAAGCACATCAACGCCCTCGCGCTTCAATATCTCGATGACGGCTTCGCTGGCTTTCATGCTCTCTCTCCCTTGCGCAGAACAGCGCGCGCAAGGGGCAATCGCCCGAGCGCGCGGTCGCTGCTTAAAAGGGTGCCGAGCGCTATTCCAGTAAAATGGTTGTTTGTGACGACTATTCCGATCCGCGAAAATCTGTTCGGACGGCTTGCAAATCACGCGCTTTGCGGGATCGTTATGCCATTTTCGATCCGCTCCCTCAAAGTGGTGAGAAAGCGAAGGTTCGCCTTGATGTCCGGCTCGGAGATGCCATCCAACAGGCCGCTGCGATATTGGGCGCACAGGTCCATCATCGCGCCCAGTTCCGCATAGCCGGCGGACGTGATCTTCATATGTTTGTTACGGCGGTCTGATGGATCCGCCACCCGCTCGACGAGCCCATCGGCCTCCAGCATGTCCAGCGTGCGGGTGAGGGTTGGGCCCTCAATGCCGATCCGTTTGGCGATCTGGATCTGCGTGCTTTGCTGTGGCGCATAAGCGATGGCGGACATGACCTCCATGCGTGAGGCGCTTTGCCCGCGAATGCGCAATTGCTCGTCGATCAGCGCCCGCCAGCGCCGCGCCGCCATCACGATCGCGATGGTCAGCCCGAGCTCCGGCTGCGGAAAGCTCTCCTTGTCGGGGAGAATGCCACCAAAGACTTTTGCATCATCGCTTGCGCTCGTCGTCACGTCATTTCCCACCGATACCGCACCTGATTGCGCATGAAGCAACGTTAGTTGCGCAATCATGCGTGCGCAACCGAAGGTAAGCGTGACATGCTTAACGAAATTTGCGCACATAATTTGCAAAACCAGCTGTGGCGGAGCAGGTTGAGAGTTGATATCCACGCCAAATGCCGCACTGCGGTATCAATCAATAAGGGGCGGCATATGGCGAGCATCAAATCCGTGTCAGGCAAGGCGCTGCAGGAGCGCATTGAAGACGCGCTGGTCCATCGCATTGGCAAGGATACCCAAGCCGCGCTGCCGCATGACTGGCTTGCCGCGACCATTTATACCCTGCGCGATGATATCATCGAGCGGTGGATGGTTTCTTCCAAAGCAGCCAATGCTGCGGGTGCGAAGAGAGTCTATTATCTCAGCCTGGAATTCCTCATCGGCCGCCTGCTCCGGGATGCGCTGAGCAATCTTGGCGTGGCTGAAGAGGTGCGCGCTGCGCTTGCCGCCCATGGTGTCGACCTTGCCGAGATTGAGGAGATCGAACCGGACGCAGCGCTTGGCAATGGCGGCCTTGGGCGCCTCGCTGCCTGCTTCATGGAGAGCCTCGCGACACTGGATATCCCGGCCTATGGCTATGGCATCCGCTATGTGAACGGCATGTTCCGCCAGCGTATCGATGATGGCTTTCAGGTCGAGTTGCCGGAAAATTGGCTGGCCCATGGCAACCCGTGGGAATTTGAACGTCGCGAAAGCGCCTATCGCATCGGCTTTGGCGGGGAAGTGGTGAGCGAGGCCGATGGCAAGGTCGAGTGGCGGCCGGCGGAGAAAGTCATCGCCATGGCCGTCGATACGCCCGTCGTCGGCTGGCGGGGCCGCCGCGTGAACACGCTGCGCCTGTGGAATGCCTTCCCGATCGATCCCATCAAGCTCGATGCCTTCAACGCGGGCGATCATGCCGGCGCGCTGGCCGAGCAGGTGCGGGCGGAGAGCCTGGTGCGCGTGCTTTATCCCGCCGATTCAAATCAGGCCGGGCAGGAGCTGCGGCTGCGGCAGGAATATTTCTTCTCGTCCGCGTCCATTCAGGACATTGTGCGGCGGCATATCCAATATCATGGCGATATCCACACGCTGCCGAACAAGGTAGCGATCCAGTTGAACGATACGCACCCGGCGGTGTCGGTCGCCGAGCTGATGCGCCTGCTGATGGACGACCATGGGCTGGAGCTTGCTGAATCCTGGGATCTGACGCGGGCCACCTTCGGCTACACCAATCATACCCTGCTGCCCGAGGCGCTGGAGAGCTGGCCGCTGCCGCTGTTCGAGCGGATGCTGCCCCGGCACATGCAGATCGTCTATGCCATCAATGCGATGGTGCTGCGGGAGGCGCGTGCGGCCAACATCATGGACGATGCGACCATCTCGGCCATTTCCGTGATCGATGAGAATGGCGAGCGGCGCGTCCGCATGGCCAATCTCGCCTTCGTCGGCGCGCATAGCGTGAATGGCGTGGCGGCGCTCCATACGGACCTGATGAAGAAGACGGTGTTCGCCGATCTTCACAAGCTTTATCCCAATCGCATCAACAACAAGACCAATGGCGTGACGCCGCGCCGCTGGCTGCTGGAATGCAATCCCGGCCTCACGGACATGATCCGCGACACCATCGGTGATGCCTTCATGGACGATGCCGAGAAGCTGATCGATCTGGCGAAATTCGCCGACGATAAGGCGCTGGGCGAGCGGGCACTGGCGATCAAGCGCGCCAATAAGGAAGTGCTCGCCACCTATCTGCGCGAGCATATGGGCATCAGGCTCGATCCGACAGCGATGTTCGATGTCCACATCAAGCGCATCCACGAATATAAGCGCCAGCTGCTCAATCTCATCGAGACGGTCGCGCTTTACGATCAGATCCGCAGCCATCCGGAACGGGACTGGGTGCCGCGCGTTAAAATCTTCGGCGGCAAAGCGGCGCCGAGCTATCATGTTGCGAAGCTGATCATCAAATTGGCGAATGACATTGCTCGGCGCATCAACAGCGATCCGTCGGTTGGTGGTCTGCTCAAGGTGGTGTTCGTGCCGAATTATAATGTGTCGCTGGCCGAGAAGATCATTCCCGCAGCCGATCTGTCCGAGCAGATTTCCACGGCGGGCATGGAAGCGTCCGGCACCGGCAATATGAAGTTTGCGCTCAATGGCGCGCTCACCATCGGCACGCTCGATGGCGCGAACATCGAGATCAAGGATCATGTGGGTGATGATAATATCGTCATCTTCGGCCTCACGGCGGACGAAGTCGCGCATGAGCGCTCCAACGGCTATAATCCGCGCGCCATCATCGAAGGTTCGCGTGAGCTGCAGCAGGCGGTGAACGCCATCGCCTCTGGCGTTTTCTCGCCCGACGATCCCAATCGCTATGCCGATCTGATCCAGAACCTCTACGACCATGACTGGTTCATGGTCGCGGCAGATTTCGAGAGCTATAGCGTCGCTCAGCGCGCCGTCGATGAGCGGTGGCGGGACACGGCTGGCTGGCAAACCGCAGCCCTGCGCAACATCGCAAATGTCGGCTGGTTC
>CAMLFF010000146.1 GCA_946479185.1 uncultured Sphingobium sp. | reverse complement strand
ATGCGGCAGTTGCCCGCAGTCAGGGCTTCACGGTCGTCGCTACGCCAGCGGAAGCGGACCTTGCGATCCTGCGCGTCGACACCCCCTTCGAAACACTCCATCCGCATCATTTCTTCGGCTCTCGCCAGAATGAGGGACGCCTTGAATTCCGCGATGGGGACAAAGCCTATGAGGCGATCAAACAGGCATCCGCAAAGGTGCCAACGATCGTGGCAATCAACCTCGATCGGCCCGCTGTGCTCACCAATTTGCGCGACAAAGCCTCGGTGCTTATCGCGACGTTCGGCGCCAGCGATGATGCCGTGCTGGACGTGATCCGCGGCAAGGCAAAGGCGGAAGGGCGCATGCCGTTCAACCTGCCATCCAGCATGGCAGCGGTTGAAAAGCAGGACCCTGCGGTGCCGGATGATGATGCCAAGCCGCTCTATCCACGCGGTTTCAAGGGACAATAAGCGCGGCGCTTCACTGCGCCAATGCAGTGACGGCACTCAGATGGTCGTTTGCAGTCCAAGAGCTGGGCTGGCAAACGACCATCGATCCTCACTCGATCGATAACAGGCGCGGCGGTTGACCGAAGCCAAGCTGCTCAGCGCCTGCCAAGCTTCACTCGCCCTTGCCGCTGCCCGCGCTTTGCCGTCCCGATGAAATCTTGGGCATCATGGCTTTGAGCCGCGCCACCAACCTGGCATATTTAGGCTGACTGGCCAGATTGTTAAGTTCACGCGGGTCGCGCTTTTCGTCATAAAGCTCCGCACCGCCTTCTCCATCATGCCACTCCGTGTAGCGCCAGCCGGGCACGCGCACGCTGCGGCCACCGGTGACCTGGCTATGCGCAACGTCGGTCCAGCCTCTCGCGGCAGGGTCTTTGATAAGCGGCTTGAGGCTGCGGCCTTCAACCTTGGGCGGCGGCGGCAAGCCGGCAAGGTCAGCCAGCGTCGGGTAGATGTCGATCATCTCCACCATCCGGCGAGACGTGAGACGCTTGCCATCCAGACCCGGCGCACTGATGATCAGCGGCACGCGAGCAACCGGCTCCCACAACATCTGCTTCATATATTGCCCGTGCTCACCAAGGGCATAACCATGATCGCTGGTGAAAACGACGATCGTATTCTTGTCCAGCCCCAGCCGCTTGAGCGAGTCGAGCACGCGTCCGACCTGCGCGTCCATGAACGTCGTCGCGGCATAATAGCTGCGCACAAATTCGCGTTGTCCCTCGACAGGCAATTTATCGCGGGGGTAGCCCCGTCCGCCACGCGCGAGCGGATTGACGTTATCAAGTTCGGCCTGGGTCGCCGGTTTCCAACTGATCTTGTCGAGCGGATACATGTCGAAATATTTCTTGGGCGCGATTTCGGGCACATGCGGGCGGTAGAAGCCCGCAGCCAGAAAGAAGGGCCGCCCACGATTTTCTTCAAGCAGCCGGATCGTCTCGCTGGCGACGATGCCGTCCGTCTGCTCTTCATCCGGGCCCTCATCGGCCAGATACGTCATTGCCCCGCCAAGCGGCGCGCGGTCGGCCACCGGCGTCACGAACGTCAAACGACCATCGCGCTCGTTAATCTTGTCCCGGCCCTTTGGATTGACGACTTCATCCCAGGATTGCGGATCATCCGGCCCGCTGGTGCCAATATCGCCCGGCACCCCCTGATGGAAGATCTTGCCGACCCGCACCGATCGATAGCCATTCTCACGGAAATATTGCGGGAGCGTCACGACACTCGGGACATTGTCGCGAAATTTGGCCTGCAGATTAAAGACTTTGATCGTGTCGGGACGAAGACCTGTGAGAAAGGACGCACGGCTCGGCCCGCACCAGGGAAACTGGCTATAAGCGTTTGCAAAGTTGACGCCGCTGGCCGCCAACTTATCGATATTGGGCGTGCGCACTTCCTTGAAGCCCGTGGCATTCATCCGGGTGTTGAGATCGTCCGCGATGAGGAACAGCACATTCATGCGCGGTTTTGCCGCTACAGGCCCGGCCTCTACGGTTTGGGGTAGTCGGGCTGCAAGTGGTGCAGCAGTGTAAAGCAATGACGCAGCCAGCCACATGCCAAGTTTCGGATGTCTTGGCCCATGCCTCTTCACGTCTTCTTCTCCTCCAAAGTTTGCAACCCGCACATAATCTGTGTTTGACAGCGCTGTCCATACCTTACGCCACGCGCTCAAACGATCAATGTTCGGAATTCGATCACGGCCATTCAGAAGGAATCGTTTTCGCTCCAGATCAATGCGAACACTGTCCTCGTCAGCGTTTCACCGACTAAGCCTCACGTCGACTTATGACCCTGCCGGTGCGAGGTCGAATTTTACGGATTCAATCTTGCCCTCGGGGTGAAGGACATGCATAATCCTCGGGGTCACCAATCAAGACAGTGACTTAACGGATTTGGCTTCGACCGTAGTGCTTGTCCGCGTTCCGCAAAAGTGTCCGGACCAATTCCCGAGCAAGCGCAATCCGCATCCGGTCGCTTGCGGGACGACGCAGACCGATCGGCTCCTGAATCTGGCGCACTTTCGGATCGCCTGCCGCGCGACGTGATGTGAAGCCGGAGCGATCGTCACACCGCTGAGACGAGCAGCATGCTTGCCTCAACCGACAAAGTGCGATCAGTTCGAGCCTAAAGCTCCCGGCTGTCGGTGAGCGTGTGCGGCTAACCCACCGCTCTACGGGCGCTCGCTCATCACATCCGCACGATCGGCTTGATCACAGCGCCGCTCTCGCCCGCCGCAATCGCCTGTGCGATGTCCGCGAAGGGGAAGAATTCCACCAATTGATCGAAGGGAAAGCGCCCCTCGCGCCAATAGGCGATCAAATGCGGGATCAACCGTTGCGGATCGGCGGAGCCCTCAACGATGCCGCGAATGACCCGCCCGCCACTCATCACGAAGCTGGCGTCAAGCTTCACCTGCGCGCCGGGCGCAAAGGCGGCGAGCAGGCCTGCCTGCCCCATCGGGCCAAGCGTCATGATCGCCTCTTCGATCAGCGGCACATGACCCGTTGTGTCCAGCACATGATCAAGCCCGGCCAGACCATGCTCGGCAAGGCTCGCACCATCGGCGACTACGCCTTTGGTCGCGCCGATTGAGAGCGCCTTGGCCACCCGCTCTGCCGAACGATCCACGGCATAGATTTGTGCAGCACCGCGGATCTTTGCCGCCATGATTGCGGCCATGCCGACGGCGCCCGTGCCCAGCACGGCGATGCTTTGCCCGGCCTGTACGTCCAGCGCGTTCAGCACGGCCCCTGCCCCGGTCAGGAAGCCGCAACCCAGCGGGCCCATCAGCTCCAGCGGCAGATCGGCATCCACCTTCACCGTGTTGCGCGCCTGCGCAATCGCATAGGTGGCGAAGGAGGACTGCCCGAACACATGGCTGTGGATCGGGCCGCCATCCCCGGCAATCGCCGTAGAGCCATCTGCCCGCGCACCGATGAAGTTCTGCGGGAAGAAGGCATGGCAATAGGCTGGCTCCTTTTGCGCGCATGACGGGCAAGCACCGCAACTTGCGAAGGAAAGCACCACAGCGTCGCCTGCCATGACGTGGGTGACCCCCTCACCCACCGCCACGACATGCCCGGCCCCCTCATGCCCAAGCACCACCGGCAACGGCACCGGCAGATAGCCGTCACGCATCACCATGTCCGTGTGACACACGCCCGTTGCCACCAACTTCACCAGCACCTCGCCGGGGCGCGGATCGTCAATGGTCACGGCTTCGATCACGGGCGCTTTGCCCGCTTGCCGCACCACGGCGGCCTGCCCCGGCGTACCCATCAGAATTTAAACCCGAGACGCGCATACCATTCGCTCGGCCGGTTATAGCTGCCGAAGTACACGCCTGCCGCATCATTCGCCCCGCCCGAGACCAGATAGCGCTCGTCGGTCAGGTTCGTGCCGCCAACCGTCAGATCCCAGCGGCCGCTTGGCTCGCGATATGAAATGCTGGCATTGACCATATGCACTGCCGGACGCCGCAAGGGCAGGTAACGCGCAACCTCGTTCCAAACCGCGCTCTTGTAAGACCAGTCCGCGAGCAGAACGATCGATCCGCCATTGGAGAGGTCCAGCTCATAGCGCGGACTGATGTTCAGCGACCATTTGGACGTTTTGGGCAATTGCCCGCCAACCACCGCCCCTTCGCGCAGGCCGGGGATCGGCCCTGCGACCGA
The DNA here is from genome assembly GCA_946479185.1 of uncultured Sphingobium sp. The sequence continues at coordinate 3,612 of CAMLFF010000146.1, read as the reverse complement.
TGGCTGAGACACGCTGGCCGAAAGCGTCGTGAAGGTCGCATCCAGATAGCCAAGCGAAGCATTGATCGTCAGGCCAGACATTGGCATCACAATCGCTTCCAGCTCGAAGCCCTTGATGCGCGCGGTGCCCGCATTGTCGATTGTGGGTGACGTGCCAACCTGCTGATTGAGCTGCACATCCTGATAATCGGTCGTGAAGGCCGCAGCGTTGATCTGCAAATGGCGATCGAGCAAGGTCGACTTGAAGCCGATTTCCCAAGTCTTTGCCACTTCCTCATCAAAGTCGGGCGCGACATTGCCTTGCGGGTTGGTCAGCCGCGTCGTCCAGCCGCCGGTCTTATACCCTTCCGAATAGCTACCATAGACCATGATATGTTCGGTTGGATGCAGCTGCACGCCGATCTTGGGCGAGAAGTTCGTAAAGGTCTTGCGGTTGACGCCCGGCACATAGACCTGAACCGGATTGGTCGGATCGGGGAAGGAAAGCGCGGCAAAGCAAGGCGGTCCACCTGCGGCCTGCGGCGGCGCCAGCGGGAAGTCGCCGAAGGGGAAGATGGTCCCCGCGCCGTTGCCGCAGCCGAACAGCTTGTAATTGCCGCCGTTCAGATCCTGCTGACCGCCCTCAAATTCCTTGGTCTCCTTGGTGTAACGGCCGCCGATGGTGATGCCGATCCACTCTACAGGACGGAAATCGAATTGGCCGAACAGCGCGATATTATCCGTATCAAACTTGTTGGGGCCATCGACCTGCAACAGACCTTCGTCGAAGATCACATAGTCGTGCAGATCGCCCTTCTCCTGGAAGTAGTAAGCGCCGACGACGAAGTTCAGGCGATTATCGAGCAGATTGCTGCCAAGCAGCTGCACTTCCTGGCTGAACTGCTCCTGATTCTGGGTGAAGGAGAGCTCCAGCATGCTCAGCGGCGAACCGTCGACATCCGTGCCGGCGGCCCAATTGGTGCCGCGATAGGCCGTGATTGATCGCACCATGATGCCATCGGTCACGTCGAACTCGACATTGCCCGATACGCCCCAAGCCTTGAGATCGTTGAACGATGGGCCGGTCGCATAACTCTTGTCAGGATCGCCCGTGATGAACCGCCCATCCCAGGCCAAGCGATCATTGTTCGGATTGCCATCGACATTCACGCCCGCAAGCGGCGCGAGCAAGCCACCGGGATTGACGCTGGTGCCACGCGCACCGCAAATCGCCGTCGCGCCGCGCGCTGCAATGTCGCCGGGGGTGCTGTTGATGCAGAAATTATACAGGCCGCCGTAGAGAACGCCACCCACCGGAGCGACGGGATTGATGCCCGTGCCAGGCAGAGGATTGGTGGGTGCAAACGGCCCGGCCGGGAAGGACACGCCGATCAGCGAACTGTTCTGCGCCGGGGAATTCTGGCGTGTATAGTCGCCCGTCAGCGTCGCGCGGACGCTGCTTCCATTGTCCCAGTGCAGCTTGCCGCGCAGGCTCATGCTGTTGTCGCCGCTTTGGCGCGAGGATGTTCCATAATCGGCATGGTTGAATGCGAGGTAGGGATCGGAATTGGCAATTGCCTGCCGTTCCGCAGCCGTGCCGTCATAACGGACACGACGCTGGAAACCCGAGCGGCTGGTGATGGCGCCCGTGATCGACGAGGTGAGACCCTCGGCCAGCGGAATGTCCGCCGTCACGCGGGCCTTGAGCAGATCATAGCTACCCGTCGTGAGGTCGCCGACGATGCGGAAGGTATCGCCCGGCGTGTGCGTGACAATGGACACCGCGCCGCCGATTGTGTTGCGACCGAACAGCGTGCCCTGCGGCCCCTTGAGCACTTCGATCCGCTCGACATCGGGTAGATCCTGGTTCGCGCCTACGGTGCGGGCCAGATACACGCCATCAAGATAGATGCCGACGCCGGGATCAATATTGAACGCGAAGTCATCCGATCCGATGCCGCGGATCGTGGCGGAAAGCACGGCGGACGAGCCGGAGAATGGCGTGCCGCCATCCAGATTCACGTTAGGCGCCAGCGCACCGAGCGATGACACATCGGTCACGGCGCGCTCCTGCAACGCAGCGCCGCCAAATGCGGAGATGGCGATTGGCACATCCTGCACGCTCTGGTCGCGCTTCTGGGCCGTCACGACGATCTCGGCGATGCCGGAGTCATCACTCGTCTGCGTGTTGGCTTCCTGAGCCATGACCGGCGACACCACCAACAGGGCAGCCGCAGCGGTGGATATAAGAAAGTGATTGCGCATGGTTTTTCCTCTCCCGAAATAGCGGATGTCCCGCCTCGCTTTGAGGAACCGTTATGCGCTGGCGCCCGCGCTGTCTTGCACGCCCGGCGGCATTTGACTTGAACGAACGGCTAAGCGCGAAAGCGCGCAGCATAGGCGCTGGGCGGTTCGCCAAAGCGCTCGCGGAAGCGGCGACTGAAGTGCGCGGCGTCGGCAAAGCCCAGCTCATAGGCCAGATCGCTCAGCGATGCGCCCCGCTGTTCATCACGCAGGCGGTGCGCCGCCAGCGCCAGGCGGCGGCCATTGATATAGTCGCCCGCCGTGGTCGCCATTTCCGCAAAGGTCAGCTGCACCTCCCTCGCTGTTACGCCCAGACCCTGAGCCAATGATCCGGTGCGCAATGCCCCATTGCCGAGATTTTCCTCCACGAAAGCCAGCAGCCGCTCGCGCAGCGCGGTCGGTTGCGCCTCCTCGGGCCGGTAGCAAAGCGCATTTACGAGCAGGCGCTGCAACACATCGGCCATCGCCTCGCTCTCGCTCGCGCTCATCGGGCCGTTCCAGCGTTGCGCGAAAATGGATGCGACGAAGGCGCGCAACACGCCAACCGATGGCAATTGGTGCCGCAGTACCAGCCCCGGCCGTGCGCCATGGGCCTCCAGCGCAGCCCAGGGGAAATCGATGACGAACATCGCATTCCGCTCAGATATTTCGATGCTGTAGGGCTCGGCAGGGGAGCAGAATGTCATATCGCCCGAGAACAAAGCAGCGCTGCGCCCCCCCTGCTCCGTCGCGCTGAAGCCCTCCCATTGGAAATGGATCAATCCGCGATCGCCTGTGTCACTCGGGCTGCCATTTGCCCAGCGCCGCACGCTCGCGCGTTCGGATTTGGCAAGGCTGAGCCCATAATCGCCGAGCCGACAGGCCGTCCAGCTCGCGTCGATCTCGCGCTGGCTATCCACCGTCATGCCGGGGAAAAGCGTCGCCACCAGGTCGTTCCAATAGGCCAACCTGTCTCCGGAGCGAACCGATCCTGTCGTCTGTTTCTCGAACATACAACTCCCCCGAGCAGGATGCCGCATCGTGCCGCACGGTCACTTTCCTGGATGCATAGAATAAGCCAGCCCCCCGCATGAGTCGATGGTGGAAGCGGCGGCTGATCCGCCCATCGAGCATTTTGCGAGAATAGGCTTGCTCATAAGCCACATCATTGGTCTTTAACCTGCATCACACTTTGCCTGAAAAGCTAAAGGATTTCAGAATGCACGCCCCCTCCCCTGAGCACCCCATCGCGACGCGGCGCTGGGATCATGTGCCCTTCTATCGGTGGTGGCGTAAATCGGTGGTGGGGTCGGTCGATCAGGAGCAGGTCGTCGCCCGCATCGTGGAGGA
>CAMLFF010000145.1 GCA_946479185.1 uncultured Sphingobium sp. | reverse complement strand
CCTTACATCCCCGATATCTCTATCGAAGATTTAGGCGCCTATACCAGATCGGCAACCCCTTGGAAGCGAGGCCGTTTTGGCCGCGTCCCCTCGGGAGACCGGCCATCTATGGGGGGAGGCTGATTCGGTCAAGCGCTTTCCAACACAAAATTGGATTTTTTTGATGGCTTGCCCGAAAACACTGACTTCTGGCGTTGCGGACAATTGCTGAGCAGCCAAAACGTTCCTGAAACTGGCTTCAAACGGCCAATGCAGTCTGGCCCCGATGATCGGCCATCCTCGCCCAGACGCCATTTCGTCCCTCCAAACGACAACAGCCCTCCCCCGGAAAGGGAAGGGCTGCTGCATCGCATCTCTGCCGATCAGATCGGCACGGGACGGCTCAGAACTTGTAGCCGACGGAGAAGATCGCCTGACGGGGCGCCACATAGGTCTCGAAGCCCTGAGCACTGCCATAGGGGTCCGAGAAGCGTGAGTTGACGCCTACTGTGTCGAACACGTTAGTGACCGAGGCCGAGAAATAGACCGGCACGTTCTCCAGCGTATATTTGGCGAAGAGGTTCACCTGATCATAGGATGGCGTGAGATCGTAGAACGGGTCGTTGAACACGCGGTAGAAGAATTTGCCACGATACATATATTGTGCCCGCAGCATGAGCTCACCCCTGCCCACCGTGTTGGTGTAGGTGACCGAGGCCGAGCCCTGGAAGCCAGGCAGCTTCGGCACGTCCTTGCCATTGATATTCTCGCGCACGGCCTCACGGGCTGAGGATGCCGCGAAGAAGTTGCTCCAGAACAGGTAGCTTGGGTAGCCCGCCGCATCCTGCGCCTCGCCAGCCTTCACCGGATCGAGCGCCAAATAATCCTCGTCAAACTCGCCACCCATCAAGGAAGCGGATGCATCGAACTTCAAATTGGTGGTGGGGAGCCAGGACCCTTCCAGTTCCAGACCGTAGATGCGTGCGCCCGGCGCATTCGCCGTGCCCTCACCATAGAGAACCGCATCCTCGTCCAGGAACTGGAGGTTGGCATAGTCATAATAGAAGCCCGCCGCATTGAGCTGAAGCGTATTGCCGAAGAAGCGGTTCTTGGAGCCGATCTCATAGGAATTGACCGTCTCCGGCTTGTAGGTCGGCTTAACGCCCGTCTCCCAATCGAAGATCAGGAAGGAGCTGTTGCCCCCAGCCGCCGAGCTGTTGATGCCGCCCGGCTTGAAGCCCCGCGTATAGCTTGCGTAGAGCATGTTGGATGGCGTGATCTGATATTCCAGCGCCAGCTTGCCGGTCCATTCCGCCGTGCTGTAGCCATCAACCGCGTCGGGCTGGAGGAACGGGCCGGAAGTATAGCCCGCCGTGTCCCCATTGCTCGCGCTGCTGCCGCTATATTTGTCAGCATTGTAGCGGATGCCAGCCGTTACGCTGAATTGCGATGTGATGTCATAGGTGCCCTGCACATAGGCCGCCCATGCCTCGCGCTTGATGGACGAGAGCTCGGCATAGGTGATGAAGCCCACGGCGGGGTCATTATAGGGCGTGTCCAGTGGCAGAACCGGGCGGACCAGCTGATCATCGCTGCCACGATACTCAAGAACATATTGATCGTTGGTCGATTGGAGATAAACGCCGCCAAGGATCCACTTGAACGGGCCGCTGCTGTTTGAGGCAATGTTCACCTCCTGCGTCCAGCTCTCGGTGTCGCTTTCCCACCCAGCCACATGATCATAAGCCGTGCCGCCGAACACGAGCGGATTGAAGGTCTGCGCCGTGAAGAGATCGGCAGTCAGGCCGTCCGCATCCCAGCTCTGCTCGCTGTGCAGCTTTTGATAGCTGGTGATCGACTTGAGCGTCGCAAATTCCAGATCGAGCGCTGCCACGCCATAATAGAGCTCGGTCTTCACGATCGAGCGGCCGGGATAATCCTGCGTCAGGCGGCGTGGATCAGGATCGGGATCGAAAATGTTCTTCTGCGCCGCGCCATGCACATTGCTGTTGAACTGCACCGTGTTGAGCGTGACGGAGAGCATGTCGCTCGGCTTCCAGAGCAGGGATGCTTTCCAGCCCGTCTCATTGGCATCGTCCAGCTCATAATCGCCAAAGCCCACGACCTGCGTCGCCTTGGCATAACCATCATGCTTATAGTGCTGCCCCGCAATGCGGGCGGCAAGGGTTGGGCCGATGGGGATGTTCACGCCGCCGGTGAGCTTCACCAGATTATAATTGCCAAGGCCAAGCTCGCCATTGGAGCTGAACTTGCCCAGCTCTGGTGCACGGGAAACGACGTTGATCGTGCCGCCGGTGGACCCTTGCCCAAAGGTGGTGCCCTGCGGGCCACGCAGCACTTCGACCTGATCGACATCGATGAAGGCAGCGTTCGCCGCGATGGAGTTGAAGATGTAAACGCCATCGATATGGTAGGAAACGCCCGGCTGCGTATTGGTGTTTTCCGGCGTTTCCGAGCCGATGCCGCGGATGGTGATGATCCGCTCCGCGCCGCCGCTCTTGGCGACGACGAGGCCGGGCACCATGCCGTTCAGGCCGGTGATATCGGTGATGTTGCCTGTCGACAGCGCTTCGGAATTGATTGCGGTTGCGGCCAGCGTGGCGGATTGCAAGGTCGAGCCAACCTTTGAGGCGGTGACGATGATGTCACCCAGCGGCTCTGCTTCGGCAGGTTCCTGCGCAAATGCGATACCCGGCACCAGCGCTGCAATGGCAACGCCAGCCAGGATGTTCTTTTGTATCTTCGTAAATTTGCTGGTCATCATCACGAATCCTTCTTGGTCCGCGCCCCGTGACGCCCCCTATGGTCGGTCACTGCCCCGGTGTTTCCGGTATGCTGCGATGCGTGCATTGAGCCATTAACCGGCCAGCTAATCTTGAGGATGCGCGTAGAACTTGTTGATGCCGCACCGCACAAATGAGGAATCATTCAGTCTGACGGACGCCATCGCATGACCAGACCGATGCAGATGACCTTCAGGCGCTGGTCGCCGATCCACAAAACGAAGGGCAGATTCGTGCTCGGGACATTATTTCTGCATGCCGGGCCAAGACTTGAGCATGGCGGATGGCATAATCTGCAAACTTACCGACCCTGCCATTGGCACGAAGGAGTTGCTTCACCCATGTCCGCGACGATCGACCTTGAACCCGTCAACACACAAGCCGCCTGGCGCGGTGACGAATTGTCTCAATCGCAGGACTGGGTGTATCTGCTGAACGACAAGCAGATTGCCGAACTTGAGATGCTGGGCACCCGCTTCATCGAGGAAGATCCGGACCTGCGCTTCGTCTCCAAGGATGACTATCCGCTGGTAGAATGCGCCGAGGCAGTGAGCCACTGGGGCAAGGATGTCGATTATGGCTTCGGCTTCGTTTTGGTGCGCGGCCTGCGCACGCATCTTTATTCGGACGCGCTTTCAGGGGCGATCTACTACATCCTCGGCCTCCACATGGGCGATCCCATCCGCCTGAACGAGATGGGCGATCTGATGGATCATGTTTACGCCACATCGGACAAGATGATGGACGATCCGACCGCTTATTCATCGCGGGTGCGCGACAAGCTCGTCTATCACTCGGATAGCTCCGACATCGTCTCTCTGATGTGCTTGCGCCCGGCCAAGTCTGGTGGCGCATCCTGCCTCGTCTCAGGCGCGCAAATCTATAATGAGATTCTCAAGCGCCGCCCCGATCTGGCACCCCTGCTGCTGGAGCCATTCCACTGGGATTGGCGCAGGCAGGATCATAGCGCGCCTGCGAACACCTATACCTCGCCTGTGATCAGCATGAAGGATGGCGTGTTCAGCATGTATGCCGGATCGCTCTATATCCTCACGGCACAGGAATATCCCGAGGCTCCGCGCCTCACGCCCGAGCAGATCGAAGTGCTGCAACTGTTCGACGACATCACTTATGAGCCGGGCATGGCAATCGAGATGGATTTCCGGCCCGGCGATATCCAGTGGCTCTCAAACTATGCCGCGCTGCATAGTCGCACGGCTTTTGATGACTATCCCGAGCCCCAGCGCCGTCGCCATTTGCTGCGCTTGTGGCTGCACCGCGATACAGGTCGGCCCGTTGTGGATGATTTCGGCAAGAATGGCGTGGTCCAGCATCGCTCCAAGCCACGCGATGGCAAGCAGGAGCATCCTGATGCGATGTTCCACATTGCGCCGCTCTCAGTGCCCCGCATGATTTCCTGATAGCGACGCTCGATCCGGTCTCGATTGCGGCCCGGATCGAGCAATCAGTCAGCGCTCCAACATCGCAATCACATCCGCGCTCGACCGCACATCGGCAAAGCTGATGCGCAGATTGAGCAAGGCGGCATGCTGCTCCGCATCGGTCACAGCCGCCGTGGCATCAGATAGAAATATCACCTTATAGCCGCGCATATAAGCGTCGCGCGCCGTGCTCTCGCAGCAGATATTGGTCAGCGTGCCCGCGATCAGCAGCATCTCCACGCCGCGCGCGAGCAGCGCGCTTTCCAGCGCAGCCGCCGGGCAGGCGAAGGCGCTGTAGCGAAATTTGTCCAGCACGAGATCGACTGACCCCACGTCCATCTCTGGATGGAGCGCGTGACCCGGTGCGCCCGGCATCATGGCATCCATCGCCCCGCGCACGAACGGATCGGAGCGATCATATTGCCAAGGCGCCATCACGAGCGGCGCTTCATCGCTCACCGTCTGCCGTGTCCAGATGACCGTCCCGCCTGCATCCCGCATCGCTCCGGCCAGAGCGTTGACGGCAGGGATGATCGCCATCGCATACGGATTGCCGAATGGCTGGTCCGGCACCATGAAAACCCGCTGCATGTCCACGACAACCAAAGCTGCCCGGCTGGGATCGATCGCATCAAAGCAATTGAGATATTTGCCTCGCTCGATCGCCCAGTCAGGCAGCTGCACATCATGCATCGGCATCTGCGAGCTCGGCTTGCGGGAAGGCGATTGAGAGCGAATAGGCTTTCCACCGCTCCATTTCTGCGCGCAGCGTGTCCGTCTGCCCCTCGGCATAGTGGAGCGCATCCTCGCCGAGCAGCAGGTGCAGCGGCGGCTCGGGCTCGTCCAGCGCCGCGATGATCGCGGCGGCGGCGCGCACCGGATCGCCCTTTTCCGTGCCCTGGCCTGCCGCGAGGGAGCGCTTGGCGAAATGGGCGGTCTCTTCATAATCCGCGATGTCGCGCGCCGCGAGGCGGAGCGATCCGCCCGCAAAATTGGTGCGCAAGCCGCCGGGCGCCACATTGGTCACGCGGATGCCCAGCGGACCCACTTCCTGCGCCAGCGTCTGGCCGATGCACTCCAGCGCATATTTGCTCGCGCCATAAATCGCCGTGCCAGCCCAAGGCGCGAGTCCGCTGACCGAAGTGATATTCACGATATGCCCGGCCCCTTGTGCGCGCATCGCCGGGAGCACGGCCTGAATCATGGCGATGGAGCCGAACAGATTGACGTCGAACAGCGCGCGCACCTCATCGAGCGAAACTTCCTCGATCGCGCCGATCAGGCCATAGCCTGCATTGTTGACGAGGCGATCCACCCCGCCCATCGCCTCCTGCGCGAGGGCCACCAGCGCAGCGGGGTCAGCCGGGTCCAGCACCGCTGCAAACGAGCGCCCCGGCGCCTTCGCCGCAAATGCCGCGCAGCTTTGCGCGCTGCGTGAGGTGCCGAACACCTTGTCGCCACGCGCCAGCGCCGCCTGCGCCAGCTCATAACCCAGTCCGCCGCCAATGCCCGTGATAAGCCAGTTCACCATGTGATTTCCTCCGCCCGATATGGCGCGAGTGTGAACCTGCTGCCTGCCCGGCGCTTTGCGCGGCTGACCGCAATTCTTGTCACCCAGCGCACAAAGCGCGCCACGCATTGCGGGCGAGGCGGTGGACGTGCTGTTAGGGCGCGGATCGCAGGAGGCAGAGATGGTCGTAAAGGTCGCAGGATCGATTAATATAGATTTGGTCCAGTCGGTCAGCGCTTTGCCGCGCCCGGGGGAAACGGTGATGGCGCTCAGCTCAGCGCGCCTCCCCGGCGGCAAGGGCGCCAATCAGGCCGCTGCCGCCGCCCGCATCGGCGCGCGCACCCTCATGATCGGCGCTGTGGGCGATGATGAGGGAGGCCGGTGGATGATCGATCAGCTGACTGCCTGTGGCGTAGAGACTGGCAGCATCGTACAGATGGCGAGCCTGCCGACGGGCGCAGCTTATATTGCGGTGGATGAGGCTGGCGAGAATCAGATCATCGTCGCGCCGGGCGCCAATGCCGCGCTGAACGCGCAGCATGTGGGCACGGCCAGCGAGGGCGGCGATGTGCTTATCGCCCAGCTTGAAGTGCCAATCGAGACCGTGCGCGCCTTCTTCCCGGCCTCACCGAACGGGCGCTGCATCCGCATTCTGAATGCCGCGCCAGCGGTGCCGGGTGCGGAGAGCCTGTTCGATCTTGCCGATATCCTCATCGTCAACCAGCACGAGCTGGCCTTCTATCTTGGCCTGCCTCACGCGCCCCGCGATGTGGAGGGCGCGCTGGCTGCACGCACGCTCATTAGCCGCGCAGAGCAAGTGGTGGTCGTCACGCTCGGCGCGCTGGGTGCCGTGGCCGTGCGCCGGGACAGCCATGTGCATGTGCCTGCCTTTCCCGTCGTGCCGCTCGATACGATCGGCGCGGGCGATTGTTTTGTGGGCACCTTGGCGGCTGCGCTCGATCTGTCGGGCAGCCCGCGCATGAGCGTGGAAGACGCGCTGCCCCTCGCCAATGCCGCCGCCGCGCTCTGCACGCAAAAGCCCGGCGCCATTCCCGCCATGCCGACGCTCGCAGAGGCGCAGGCGCTCATCGACAGCGCGAACAAAAGCCGCGGGCCAAGTTAATATGCGCGAATGATCAAGATCGGATCGGCACGAAGCATATGCTCAGGCTCACAACAGAACCGGGATTGATCCAGATGACCGCATATGAGCCAACGCCCTTCGGTTTGCCGTCCGACACCGGCGGGAAGGATTTGGGCGTCTTTCTGCCCATCGCCAATGGCGGCTGGATCCTCTCCAAGAACAAGCCGAAGATCGACGCCTCCTATGCCTATTGCCGCGATGCTGCGGTGCTGACCGAGAAGCATGGGCTCGATTTCGCGATGGCGATGGCAAAGTATCGCGGCTTTGGCGGCGAGACGGAGCATTGGGATTATCAGCTCGATTCCTACCTCACCATGGCCGGCATTGCCGAAGCGACCAATCGCGTGAAGGTGTGGGGCACGGTTCACACATTGCTGCAGAACCCCGGCGTCGTCGCCAAGATGGTCGCGACGCTCGATCAGATCAGCGGCGGGCGCGCGGGGCTGAATGTCGTCACCGGCTCCTACAAGGATGAATTCGCGCAAATGGGCGCCTGGCGCGACGATGTGAATCATGATGAGCGCTATGATCTGGCCTATGAGTGGATCCAAGCGATCAAGGCGCTTTGGACGGGCGAATCCATCACCAAGCATGGCAAATATTATCAGCTTGAGGATTGTCGCTCGCTGCCCGTGCCCTCAGCGCAGCCCTTCCTCGTCTGCGCGGGCACGTCCAAAAAGGGCATGCGCTTCACCTCATCGGAAATGGACGCGATCTTCCTGTCCGGCGGCGAGCATAGCGAACTGAAGACGGCCAGCGATGCCGCCAAGGCCGATGCTGCCGAGCTTGGCCGCAACGTGCGCACTTATTCGATGATGACCATCATCTTCGGCGATACGGACGCGCAGGCCGAGGAGAAGGCCCAGGCGATCCGCGAAGGGTTCGATGAAGGCGCGCTCCACGGCATGATGCGCGCATATGGCTTCCTCGATACCGAAATCGGCAAGGAAAACGACTTCACCAAGAAGAGCCGCGCAGGCTTCATGACCCCGCA
>CAMLFF010000144.1 GCA_946479185.1 uncultured Sphingobium sp. | reverse complement strand
CTTCGGTGTAGAGCTTGAAGTGATGGATCAGCGCTTCCATCGACTGCTTCATCTCACCGCGCTTGGGCGGCACGACCTTGCGATCCAGCGAAGCAATCGGCCCGTCGGGCATCTCATTGAGGCACTGCTTCATGATCCGCGCAGACTGGCGGACCTCTTCCACACGCACCATGAACCGGTCGTAGCAATCGAATTTCGTGCCGACCGGAACATCGAATTCCATACGGTCATACACATCATAGGGCTGCGACTTGCGCAGATCCCACGGAATGCCAGAGCCACGCAGCATCGGGCCGGAGAAGCCCCAGCGCAACGCATCTTCCTTCGAGCAGACAGCAATATCGACATTGCGCTGCTTGAAGATGCGGTTATCGGCCACCAGGCTGATCGCATCCTCGAACAAGCGCGGCAGGCGCGTGTCGAGCCAGTCGGCAATATCCGTCAGCAGCTTGAGCGGCACATCCTGATGCACGCCACCGGGGCGGAAATAGGCGCTGTGCATGCGCGCGCCGGATGCGCGCTCAAAGAAATTGAGGCAATCCTCGCGGATCTCGAACATCCACAGGTTCGGCGTCATCGCGCCCACGTCCATCACATGCGACCCAAGGTTGAGCATATGATTGCAGATGCGGGTCAGCTCCGCGAAGAACACGCGCAGATATTGCGCGCGCAGCGGCACTTCCAGGTTCAGCAGCTTCTCGATGGCCAGCACATAGCTATGCTCCATCGCGAGAGGCGAGCAATAATCGAGCCGGTCGAAATAAGGCAGCGCCTGCAGGTAGGTCTTATATTCGATCAGCTTCTCGGTGCCGCGGTGCAGCAGGCCAACATGCGGATCGCAGCGCTCGACGATCTCGCCCTCAAGCTCCATGACAAGGCGCAGCACGCCATGTGCAGCAGGATGCTGGGGGCCGAAGTTGATCGTGTAATTCTGGATGGCGGTGTCGCCCACCGTCGGATCGGCGGCGTCCGACACATGCTCGAGCTTTTCAAGATAATCGGACATCAGGCTTCACCCTCGGGCGCTTTGGGCTTGCGGGTGCGCGGCGCGCGCGCAGGCTTCACATCATCCGCCTCGCTCGTCGCATCGCCAGCCTTTTTCGCAGCGCTGCGCTTGGCGGCCTGCTTGTTGGCTGGCTCACCCGCGCCGGTCTGCTCAGGGCGCTCGGTCGTCTTGGGTGTATCCACCGCAGGCGCTGGCTTTTCAGCAACCGTTGGAGGTGGCGGCGGAGGCGGCGCAGGCGTTGGCGCGCCGGGCGCCTGACCGTGCGACTTCTCGTCACCCGGCAGCACATATTGCGCGCCTTCCCACGGGCTCATGAAATCGAAGCTGCGGAAATCCTGCGCCAGTTTGACCGGCTCATAGACAACGCGCTTCTGCTCTTCGGAATAGCGCAGCTCGACATAGCCGGTGAGCGGGAAATCCTTGCGGAACGGATAGCCCTTGAAGCCATAATCGGTGAGAATGCGGCGCAGGTCTGTATTGCCCTCGAACAGCACGCCATACATGTCGAACACTTCGCGCTCGAGCCAGCCAGCGACGGGCCAGAGGTGCGTGACAGTCGGCACCGGCTTATCTTCATCGGTCCGCACCTTCACACGCAGACGATGATTTTTCGTCACCGAGAGGAGATGATAGCAAACCTCAAAGCGCTCAGGATGTTCGGGATAATCGACTCCGGCAATCTCCATGAGCTGCTGATAGGCGAACTGATCGCGCAACTTTTCCAGCACATCGGCCAGCGCAAGCCGCTCGACAGTGACGGTCAGCTCAAAATGCGCATCGACAATTTCGATCACTGCCGCGCCGAGCGCAGCGGCGATTGCGTCGCTCAGGCCCTCGATGGGCTTGACCAGAGGCGCGCTGTTGACAACCTTCGTGCTCATGGCTTGCCCCTCACCGCTCTATCGTGCCGATGCGGCGGATTTTCCGCTGCAACTGCATGATGCCGTAAAGCAAAGCTTCGGCAGTGGGCGGGCAACCCGGCACATAGATGTCGACAGGCACGACCCGATCACACCCACGCACCACGCTATAGCTATAATGATAATAGCCACCGCCATTGGCGCAGGAGCCCATCGAAATCACATATTTCGGCTCGGACATCTGGTCATAGACCTTGCGCAGCGCAGGGGCCATTTTGTTGCACAGCGTGCCAGCCACGATCATCACGTCGCTCTGGCGCGGAGACGCGCGCGGTGCGGCGCCGAAGCGCTCCATGTCATAGCGTGGCATGTTCACATGGATCATCTCGACCGCGCAGCAGGCAAGGCCGAAGGTCATCCACCAGAGCGAGCCCGTGCGCGCCCAGTTGAACAGGTCTTCCGTCGAGGTGACGAGGAAGCCCTTGTCACTCACTTCGCTCGAAAGCGCGTTGAAAAATTCCGGGTTCGGCTGCGTCGCAGGCGGCACACCGATCAGCGGAGCGCCCAGCGTACCTGGCCGTTCAAGCTCTACTCCCAATCGAGTGCTCCCTTCTTCCAGGCATAGACAAGGCCGAGCACCAGCTCGAAAATGAAGATCATCATCGCAGCCCAGCCAGCCCAGCCGATTTCACCAAGACTCACAGCCCAAGGAAAGAGGAAGGCGGCCTCAAGATCGAAGATGATGAAGAGAATGGCGACGAGATAGAAGCGCACGTCAAACTGACTGCGCGACGCCTCGAACGCGGGGAAGCCGCACTCATATTCGCTCAGCTTCGCCGGATCCGGCTTGTGCGATCCTGTGAGGCGCCCAACTGCCATTGGCAGGAAGACAAAGGCGCTCGAAAGCGTCAGCGCGACACCTAAAAACAACAAGATCGGCAGATATTGTGACAGATCGACCACTTCAATCCCCTCGGCCCAACATGGCCGTTCCCGGCGCTTTAGGACTGCTGCACTTGCGAGGCAAGCCTTGGGGGCGTGAGAATGACTCGCAACTGATGCGCATAGGTCAACCGCTCGATGCGCCCTCTCGACACATGCAAAAATTGCAATGCGAATGCAAAATTCACCCTCAATTTATGTTGCAAACGCCTCGCAAGAACAGTATCAATCGAATCATGATCGTATGTATTTGCAACGCAATTACGGAGAATCAGCTCCGCGACGTCGCCCGCAAAGGGGAGACCTGTCCCGAGGCGGCCTATGCCGCGCTGGGCAAGACGCCGCAGTGCCGGATCTGCCTCGACCATGCCGATGATATTCTCTCGGCCGAGCGTGTGGCCTGCCGCCGTCAGTGCGTAGCCAGCAGATTGCAGGCTCCTTCGCATGGAACATGGGCCGCCGCTTAAACCCGCGCCTGTCATCGCAATGATTATCATTGCCATTAGCCAAGTCATCGCGCGCAATTGAGTGTTGTTCTCGTTAAATCATGCGAGACGTTCGCGCGTGAATTCATGAGATTTTGCTGCTATCTGATCGCTATCAACTGATCCGATGGAGCAATCAAATGAAGGGTGACGCAAAAGTCATTGAATTCCTCAACCTCGCGTTGAAGAATGAGCTGACGGCAATCAATCAATACTTTCTGCACTATCGGATGCTCAACCATTGGGGCATTTCTCGCCTCGCCAAGTTTGAGTATGAAGAGTCCATCGACGAGATGAAGCATGCCGACAAGCTGGCAGAGCGCATCCTGTTTCTCGATGGCCTGCCCAATTTTCAGCTGCTCGGTCGCCTGCGCATCGGCACCACCGTGCCAGAACTGCTCCAGGCCGATCTCGAGACCGAGATGGAAGCCCTCCCCGTGCTGCGCGACGCAATCGAATATTGCGAGAGCGTGCGCGACTATGTGAGCCGCGATCTGTTCCAGCACATCCTCGATAATGAGGAAGAGCATGTCGACAAGCTGGAAACCCAGTTCGAGATGATCGAGCGGATGGGCCTGCAAAATTATGTGCAGCTCAACAGCGAGCCAGTCGAGGGTTAAGCCTTACTCATCGCGACAAGCAAAAAGCCCCGAACCTGTGAAGGTCCGGGGCTTTTTCTATGCGATTGACGCTGCAGCTCAAGCGTTGCGCAGCGCTCCGGCGACGAGCTTGTGCAGCTTGCTGTGCAGCACGTCATTGCCCGCCAGCACTTCACGCCGCTCAACCGGCTCTGCCCCGCCGCGGAAATCGGTCACGAAGCCGCCCGCTTCGCGCACGAGCAAAATGCCCGCCTGCACATCCCAAGGCGAAAGACCGCTTTCCCAAAAACCATCATAGCGCCCTGCCGCGACCCATGCGAGATCGAGCGACGCCGCGCCAAAGCGACGGATGCCAGCCACCGAAGGCGCCACCGCACCGAAGATGCGCGCAAACTGGCCAAGGTCGCCATGCCCCAGGAACGGAATGCCGGTCGCGATGACCGCGTCGGCCAAGTCACGCCGCGCCGATACGCGCAAGCGCTGATCGTGCCGCCACGCGCCGCGCGACTTCTCGGCCCAGAATGTCTCATCAAGCACGGGCTGATAGATGAGGCCCGTCGTCACCTCGCCCCAGCCCTTGCCAGAGCGATCAGGCTCCTGCACCGCGATGGAGATCGCGAAATGCGGGATGCCGTGGAGGAAGTTGGTAGTGCCATCGAGCGGATCGATCACCCAGCGCGGCTTCATCGGATCGCCCTCGATTTCGCCGCCTTCTTCCAGCAGAAAGCCCCAATCCGGCCGGGCGCGGCTCAGCTCGGAGACCAGCGTATCCTCTGCCTTCTTATCCGCAGCGGATACGAAGTCGGCTGGCCCTTTACGGCTGACCTGCAAATGCTGAACCTCGCCAAAATCGCGACGAAGCTGCGGCGCCACCTTACGCGCGGCGCGCTCGATCACGGTCAGCAGACCTGAGTGAGAAACCATATCTTCTATCTCCTCTTCCGGGCGGAAGAGCGGCCGGGCGCCGCATATGTTTATGTTCGGCTGGCGCCGGGGAAATTACTTCTTCGGCGCGGGCGCGGCTGGCTTTGCCATTTCAGGCCGATAGCCACAAATGGCGGCCATGGCCGTGAGCACCTGCGTTGGGTTCTTCTTGTCCAGCTTCTTCTCGGTCATGACCTTGTCCGTCCCCTCGCTGATTTTGCCGAAGGGATTGCCATAGACGCAGGTGAAGAGAACACTCTTCACAGGTGGAGGAACCTTGTCCGACTGGAGCGCGCTCATGAGGATGCGAAAATTATCCGCAACATGCTGCATGACAGCCTGGCTGGGCAGAGCCTGGGGCTTTGCAGCCTGCGCCATCACGGGCGCAGGTGTAAAAGCGATCGAGGCAGCAGCCAAAACGAGCGCCAGTGCGGAAGGCAGGCGAGCGATCATCAGCCCTCTGCCCGCTTCACATATTCGCGCTCATACACATCGACGACGATGCGCGTGCCTGCCACGATATGCGGCGGCACCATCACGCGCACGCCATTATCGAGAATGGCGGGCTTATAGCTGGCGGAAGCGGTCTGCCCCTTCACCACAGCGTCCGCCTCAACCACGGTCGCTTCGACCGTATCGGGCAGTGCAACGCTGATCGGGCGCTCGTCATACATTTCCAGCGTGACCATCATGCCATCCTGCAGGAAGGCAGCGGCATCGCCCACCAGATCGGTCGGCAAGTTGATCTGCTCATAGGTCTCCAGATCCATGAAGACGAGCATATCGCCCTCTGAATAGAGATATTGGAAATCCTGCGTATCGAGCCGGATGCGCTCGACCGTCTCTGCCGAGCGGAAGCGCACATTATTCTTGCGGCCATCGATAAGGTTCTTCAGCTCCACCTGCATATAAGCGCCGCCCTTGCCGGGCTGGGTGTGCTGGATCTTGACGGCGCGCCAGAGGCCACCTTCATATTCGATATTGTTGCCGGGACGGATATCCACGCCGCTGATCTTCATAGGGGTCGCGCCTGTTTGCTATAATGTTGGAAAGAGCCGGTGGCGCCCTCTACGCCTGTTGGCCCGGATGGGCAAGAGGCCGGACGCCGAAGGGCGATAAGCATCGGACCAGTCCTTGATCTGGCGCAATGCCTCCCCACGTGCAAAGGTGAAATAAGGGGGCAACCAATGGAGGCCACCATGACGCTTGATAGTCGCGAAACTTTGCACGACCTTTTCCCGGATGATGGGGAGATACTCCATGCGCTCAAGCTGGACGACGCCCATTTCCGCGCCCTGTCAGATCAGCACAACCTGCTCGCCAAGCAGATCTACCGGATCGAAACGGACATTGAGCCTGCCTCTGACGAGCATCTGGAAGAGCTGAAGAAGCAGCGGCTAGCCTTGCTGGATGAGGTCGCCGCGATGATCGCGAAGCGGCGCACGACATAGGGGAGCTGCCGGGATCTTACCGCCTGCAGCTGGCGCTCGTTATGATGGGATCTGATCCGCGGCCTGGAACCGCGCGCTTATCGCACGGACGGCGCCCGACAGGCCGTCGAACATTTCACCGTCTTTAAAGTGCGGGATCATCACCTCGTCGATGATCTGCTGGCAAAGAGCGTCGGTCAGGACCGATTCCAACCCGAGCCCGACAGCGATACGAACGAGCCGCTCATTGGGCGCCAGCAAGATGACGACGCCGTCATCACGCTCTTTGTCACCAATGCCGGCCTTATTCCCCAGATCACGCGCGTAGGCCGAGATATCGCGGCCGCCCAGACTGGGCACGGTGGCGACGACAATCTGATGGCGCGTGCGGGCCTCGACGCTGGCAAGGTCGTTGGTGAGCGCGCTGTGCTCATGGGGTGAGAGCACCGCCGCCAGATCGGTCACGCGCTCTGTCAGCACCATGATGCCGGATGGCGCGGGCACGGCTGTCGCTGACACGCCGGCCCCGCTCCTTGCAGACAGGGGCGCAGCGAAGAACATCCCCGCTCCCGCCAGCAGGATCATGATGGCACGGAACAAGCTCTTTACCCCAGCACAGATGCGAACGCCGCGACGCCAGCCTTCGGCCCATCGGGATGCGCCCAGACCGCGCTGCTCACTGCGATAAAATCCGCACCCGCAGCCACCAGCGGCGCGGCATTCTGTGCCGTGATCCCGCCAATCGCCACGCTCGGCAGCTCGAACACCGTTGACCACCAGGAGAGCAGCTCCGGGTCGGCCTGATGATGCACCTCTTTGGTCGTGGTAGGATAGAAGGCGCCAAAGGCCACATAGTCCGCACTGGCATCGCCCGCTTCCATCGCGAGGTGGCGACTATCATGGCAGGTCACGCCAATCTGCACCTCCGGCCCCAGCAGCGCGCGCGCCTCACGCGGATCGCCATCGCCCTGCCCCAGATGAACCCCATCGGCATTGAGGCGCTGCGCGAGTGCAACGCTGTCATTGATGATGAAGGCAATGTCCCGCTCGGCACAGAGCGCCTGCAGCGGCGCGGCCAGCCGGGCAATCTCATCCTCATCCACGCCCTTGAGGCGCAGCTGAAACGCCGCCACCGGCCCGCCATCCAGCGCAGCGCGCAACTGCTCCACAAAGCCATCATCGATGCTCGCGGGCGACACCAGATAAAGCTGGCACGGCACGCGCTTTTGCTGATGGATGAAGAGCGGCGCAAACTCTGCGAGGCTCAGCTCTGGCGATTCGTCTTCGATTTCACTCATGACTGCCCTCTAGACGCAGCAACGCCAACCGTCACCCCGGACTTGATCGGGATGTGGATCCACATTTGAAGTGCAACAGGTTGAGGAAGGCTTCGGCGGGGGTTGGAAGCCGAGGCATTTTCGACACCCCCTTTTTTCCAGGGGGAGCGTGGATCGCAGGAGAAGGTGTCGAGGCTGAGTTGGCTGGCATGGGCGCCAGCTATGTGAGATGTTGCACCTCGTTTGTGAACTCAGAGGGATCCCGCTTTTCTTGAGCGTACGCCCCAAGGCAGCTGGACCCCGGATCAAGTCCAGGGCGACGATATTGCCATGACCGCCTCAAACCGCCGTCTTGA
>CAMLFF010000143.1 GCA_946479185.1 uncultured Sphingobium sp. | reverse complement strand
TACGGCGACCACCGAGATCTACACTCTTTCCCTACACGACGCTCCTCCGATCTAGATGCGCGCCAAAACGTTGATCGAGTTGACCGATGGAGCGGCTTTCCTCTTCACGGCTCGCCCGATTCCTGTCGACGAGGCGGCTGCAAAATTGCTAGACGCATCCTCACGGGCTTTACTTCAAACCGTGGCAGACCGTTTGCGCGCGCTCCCTGATTGGACGCTCGAAGCGATCGAGACCGCAATCAAGACCGTGGCAGAGGAAGCAGAGCTGGGTCTCGGCAAAGTCGCGCAGCCCCTGCGCGCAGCCCTGACCGGGCGCACGACATCGCCTGGAATTTTCGATGTAATCTTGCATCTTGGCCGCGACGACGCACTTGGGCGGCTGGATGATCAGGCAAAGCAGATTTGAACATCGCATTAAATGCGCAGCGACATTGAGCATGAAGAGGTGAAAGTATGAGCGACAGCACAGCCAAGCTGACCATCGATGGCAAAGAGCTCGAATATAAGCTGATCGAGGGCGCCGTTGGCCCCAAGGTGCTGGATATTCGCAAGCTTTATGCTCAGACCGGCCTATTCACTTATGATCCGGGCTTCACCTCGACGGCCAGCTGCGATTCCGCGCTGACCTATATCGATGGTGACGAAGGCGTGCTGCTGCACCGCGGCTATCCCATCGATCAGCTGGCCGAGCAATCCAGTTTCATGGAAGTGGCTTATCTGCTGCTGCGTGGCGCGCTGCCGAACAAGGAAGAATTCGACCTGTTCGAGCGCACGATCACGCGCCACACGATGGTGCACGAGCAGCTCAACACCTTCTATCGCGGCTTCCGTCGTGACGCGCATCCAATGGCGATCATGTGCGGTGTCGTGGGTGCGCTCTCGGCTTTCTATCATGACTCGACGGACATTACCGATCCGCGCCAGCGCATGATCGCGAGCCACCGCCTGATCGCGAAGATGCCGACGCTTGCGGCGATGGCCTATAAATATTCCACCGGTCAGCCCTTCGTCTATCCGCGCAATGACCTGAGCTACACCGGCAACTTCCTGCACATGACCTTCTCGGTTCCGGCTGAGGAATATGTGGTGGATCCGGTTATCGAGCAGGCGATGGACAAGATTTTCATCCTGCATGCCGACCATGAGCAGAATGCCTCGACATCGACGGTGCGTCTTGCTGGCTCGTCAGGCGCCAATCCCTTCGCGTGCATCGCGGCGGGCATTGCTTGCCTCTGGGGCCCAGCCCATGGCGGCGCGAACGAAGCTGCGCTCAACATGCTGCGCGAGATCGGCACTGTCGACCGCATCCCTGAATATATTGCCCGCGCCAAGAACAAGGAAGACCCCTTTCGCCTGATGGGCTTTGGCCACCGCGTGTACAAGAATTACGATCCGCGCGCGAAGGTGATGCAGGCGACGGCCAAGGAAGTGCTCGAGAAGCTGGGCGTGACCGACCCGATCTTCGACGTGGCACGCGAACTGGAGCAGATTGCCCTTCATGATGAATATTTCATCGAGAAGAAGCTCTACCCGAATGTCGATTTCTACTCCGGCGTCATTCTCTCGGCCATCGGTTTCCCGACCGACATGTTCACCGTGCTCTTCGCCCTCGCCCGCACCGTCGGCTGGGTCGCGCAGTGGAACGAGATGATCTCCGACCCAGAGCAGAAGATCGGCCGCCCGCGCCAGCTTTACACTGGCCCAACGCAGCGTGATTATGTCGCGATGGATAAACGCTAATTGGTTCGCTGATCTGAGAATTTGATTGAGGGCGGCGCCGGGTTCGGTTGCCGCCCTTTTTCATGGCTGCGTTCTGATCGCCCGCTCGACCATCATGCGCACCTCGTGGAGATCCTGCGCGATATAAAAGCAAGACGCAGCGAGCGCTGCATCCGGTTCGATAAGATCGGGAATCATGATTGTCGTCATGCCTGCCGACACGGCTGACCGGACGCCGTGCAGGCTATCCTCCAGTGCAAGACAATCAGTCGGCGCGACAGCCATTCGCCGGGCCGCGACTAGAAATGGCTCGGGATGGGGCTTCGACTGGGCATAATCGCCTTGCGCGACGATGGTCCCGAAGCGTCCGGTCAGCCCGCTGATCTCAAGGTTGCTGGCGACCTCGTGGCGATAAGCTGATGTCGCGATTGCGTAAGGCGTGCCAATCTCATCGAGCAGATCGAGCAATTCCAGAGCGCCAGGCTTGAGCGCGAGGGACAGTGCCCTCTCTTCCGCCGTAATCGCATCCCAGCGCTCGACCAGCGGCACAGCGTTGTGCGCGAAGTCGAGGCGGAAAGCTTCCAGCGTGGCCGCGCGATGCATGCCGACTGATTTGAGCGGATAATCCTGCGTCATCGCAATGCCGAGCGCTTCAGCGGCCATCAACAACGCGCGATGATAGACCGTCTCGGTGTCGAACAGCGTGCCATCCATATCGAACACGACGGCCTTAGGCATCGACGGAAGGCGGGGCGGATCAGCGGCGATCATAGTGAGCCTCGTTCCGGGCGTGGCTGCCCAGCCGGGCATAAACACCCAAGATGGAAGACCACTACATGGGAAAGATCAGGACGTGAGCGGGAGGAATACAACATTGCATCTGCGCCCGCTTGCCTCGCGGCATCCGAAAACATCCACGTGGGCGAGGCCTGCCCGGCGGCTCTCAAGTCTTGCCAAACAATCGAGGCGGCGGGCATCCCCCGCGCATCTGCTACCCGGTCAGAGATCAGCCACATAGGAATGAGTATCCGTTCCACCCCATCATTCAGATAGCGCTGTATCGCCACGTTCGCTCCCTCCGCGGTGAGAGAGGCATAAGCGGCGATCTGGCCCGAATGGTGGAACCGACCTTCAGGCGCTTTCGCGGCTGCTGCCGGCGTATCAGCGAGCGCTCGCGGCACAAGCCGCCATACCGGGCCGTCAAAGGCTCTCATCGGCAATATCACAAGCGACCGCTAACCTGGCAGCTTTCAGTAAAAGCCAGGTCTGGGCTGCACGCTACGAGACAATGATCTCATCAGCCAGCATCCGAGAGTCCGACAGTTCAAGCCGCCTTACGGTTTTTAGTCAGCTTCTTGAGAATGATATCCCGCTTCAAACGCGAGAGATGATCGATGAACAGCACGCCTTCTAGGTGGTCCATCTCATGCTGCAGGCAGGTCGAGAGCAGGCCGTCCAGCTCTTCCTCGTGGATGCGGCCATTGCGGTCCATCCAGCTTGCGCGGACGCGGGCGGCGCGTTCTACTTCGGCATATTGATCGGGGACTGACAGGCAACCCTCATTGTAAACCGAGAGCTCCTCGCCTTCCTCGATGATCACCGGGTTGATGAACACCATCGGGTTCTTCACCGGCGGGGCATCTTCCTCGTCGGACTCCGGCTCTTGCAGATCGATCACGAGAATGCGTTTGGGCACGCCCACCTGAATGGCGGCAAGGCCAATGCCCGGCGCATCATACATGGTGTCGAACATGTCATCGATGAGCGTTTGCAGCTCAGCGTCAATCTCCTCGACCGGCGTGGAAATTGTCCGCAGAATCGGATCGGGAGTCGCAAGGATCGGACGAATAGCCATGGGTTCCAGATATGAAAGGCGGCGGCCAAGATCAAGCGCATGTTAACGCTTTGTTCCGATCAGGGTGATCGGATGACGGCTAAAGCTCAGTTGATAGGCCGCCGCGCGCGCAGGGCCTGCGCCAGCGTGCCCTCGTCCAGATAATCAAGCTCCCCGCCGACGGGGACACCGTGGGCCAGTTGCGTGAGGCGCACGGGATAGGTTTCCAGTCGTTCCGCGATGTAATGGGCGGTGGTCTGGCCCTCCAGCGTTGCATTCATCGCCAGGACGACCTCATCGATACCGCCCGCCGCCACCCGCTGCACGAGGGCGGCGATGGAAATATCCTCGGGCCGCACGCCGTCAAGCGCGGACAGTCTGCCGCCCAGCACATGGAAGCGCCCCGGAAACAGGCGGGATTTGTCGAGCGCCCACAGGTCGGCCACATCCTCCACCACGCAGAGCGCACGCGCGTCTCGCCGGGGGTCCGAGCAGACCGAGCAGGGATCGACCGTATCGACATTGCCGCAGACCGAGCAATGCACCATACGCTCTTGCACGCTCTCCAGTGCGCGCAGCAGCGGCACGAGCGCGGTATCGCGCCGTTGGAGCAGGTGAAGCACGGCGCGCCTCGCCGAGCGCGGTCCTAGCCCTGGCAATCGGGACAGCGCTTGCGTGAGCGCATCAATCTCTGGTGATGACATGCACCCAAATAAGGGCTTGCGCTTGGCGGTTACAAGCGTTTCAGAAGGCGCCATGCGGATCATCTTCATGGGCACTCCCGATTTTGCCGTTCCAACGCTGAATGCGCTGGTTGAGGCGGGGCATCAGATCGTTGCGGTTTACACGCAGCCACCCCGTCCCGCCGGGCGCGGCAAGGCCCCTCGCCCGAGCCCGGTGCAGGTGCGGGCGGAGGCGCTTGGGCTACCCGTGCGCACGCCGCTCACCTTGCGCGATGAGGACGAAGTCGCTCTGTTTGACGATCTGGATGCCGATGTTGCGGTGGTCGCGGCTTATGGCCTGATCCTGCCGATCGCTGTGTTGCATGCGCCGCGCCTTGGCTCGCTTAACGTCCATGCCTCATTGCTGCCGCGCTGGCGGGGCGCCGCGCCCATCCAGCGGGCAATATTGGCGGGCGATGCGGAGACGGGCGTGACCATCATGGCGATGGCCAAGGGGCTGGATACGGGGCCGATGCTGGCGAAAGTCGTGACGCCGACTGCCCATAAGACTGCCGGGATGTTGACCGACGAGCTGGCACGGAGCGGCGCGCAGCTGATGGTGCAGGTGTTGGCGGATATCGGCGCATATCCGCCTGTGGTTCAGCCCGAGGAGGGTGTGACCTATGCGGCGAAGATCGACAAGGCGGAGAGCCGGATTGATTTCTCGGTGGGCGCTCTTCAGGTTGAGCGGCACATCCGGGCCTTCACGCCAGCGCCGGGGGCGTGGTTCGAATATCAGGGCGAGCGCATCCGCATTCTCAAGGCTGAATTGCTTGCAGAGCAGGCTGGAGCGCCAGGCCTCGTGCTGGACGATCAGCTTGCGATTGGCTGCAGAGTCGGCGCGATCCGGCCCGATGTGGTGCAGCGCGCAGGCAAGGGCGCCATGACGGTGCAGGAGATGCTGCGCGGATTCCCCATCCCGGCTGGAACAAGCTTGGCATGACCCGCTTCGCGCTCACGGTCGAATATGATGGGCGGCCCTATATGGGCTGGCAGCGTCAGCCGCATGGGCCGACGGTTCAGCATCATATCGAGCAGGCGCTGGAACGGGTAACCGGCGCGCCGCAAACAGTCTATTGCGCGGGGCGAACGGATGCGGGCGTCCACGGCCTTGGCATGCAGGCGCATGTGGATATCGCCAAGACGATCCTGCCCTATCGCCTGATGGAAGCCATCAACGCGCAGTTGAGGCCCGAGCCCATCTCCATCACCGATTGCCGGATTGTCCCGGATGACTGGCATGCCCGCTTCTCCTGCACGGCGCGCGCATATGAGTATCGCATCGCCAACCGCCGCCCGCCGCTCACCTTCGAGCGCGGGCTGGTGTGGCAAGTGCGGCAGGCGCTGGATAGCGATGCCATGCACGAGGCGGCGCAGCAGTTGATTGGCCGCCATGATTTCACGACCTTTCGCTCGGCCCATTGTCAGGCGGAGAGCCCGATCCGCACACTCGATCAGCTCGACGTGGTGCGCAAGGGTGATCGCATCCATGTGCAGGTGCAGGCGCGCAGCTTCCTGCATCATCAGGTTCGCTCGATGGTCGGCTGCCTTGCCTTTGTCGGACTGGGGCGCTGGTCTGCGGCGGACCTAAAAGCAGCGCTGGACGCGTGCGATCGCGCTGCGCTGGCGCTGAATGCGCCACCCGACGGCTTATACTTCGTCCGGGCCTTTTATCCTGAGCCGGAAAAATAACCGTTTTTAAATATCTTCGGTCCTAGCTTTCCTCTGGCAGGGGAGAGGAACCGCCGGCAGATGGTCGCAATCATCGAACTGGATTTCTTCAAGGCGGAGCATGCCGTCTTGCTTGATTTGAGCGCCGCTATGCTGGCCGCAATGGATCGCGAGCCAGCGGCGGTTGTGATCTTGCGCAAGAAGATGAGCCGTGTGCTTGTCGCGCATCTCGCCAAGGAAGATCATCATTTATACCCCGCGCTCAGGCGGAGCCCTAAAGCGGCCACCGCTCTATGTGCGGCGCGCTTTGAGGCCGAGATGGGCGATCTGGCCAAAATCTGGCTGACCATGATGAGCGATTGGCCAGATGAGCGCATCCTGCGCGATCAGCATGGCTTTTCGCCTGTCATGCGCCCCATTCTCGATGCGCTTGAGCAACGCATTCATAGCGAAGAGCGGGAGCTATACCCGCTCTGCATGACTGTTTGGGATGATGATGAAGAGCGAGGCGCGGCTGCCTGAGCTAGCGCTGATCAGGCAACCTTGCGCGAGAATGGACCGTTCCGCGCGTCCCGCTCCACCCATTCGATCAGCTTTGAGAGGATACGCCTGAGCACCTCGTCCTGCTCGTCCAGTCGCTCCTCAACCTTCGCGAGCCTTGCTTCAATGTCGGAGAGCGCTTCGGCATCGAGGGTGTGCGCGATTTCATCCGCTACGTCCGGGCTCTCATCTTCGCGCTGATCAGCCGCCATCGCAGCGTGCAGCGCGTCCACTTCGGCATGGAGGGTGCGCAGGCTGTGAATGCCTGACTGCACCGCACGCTGCACACTCGCCGGCTCAGCCCCGACTGGCTCCGGACTGCGAACCTCCGGCTCATGGCGAGGCGCGATTGGCGGGGCCGCATCCTGCTCGGGTTCGAAGGGCGAAATGTCATCGCGCAAATCCGCCACGACCGACTCGACAAGTCGTCCGTCGATGGTGTCCAGATGCTCGACCGATCCTGCGAGCAACACGCGGCTCAGCAGCGCGTTGAGGCGACGGGGCACGCAGCCGCTGGCGTCTGCCAGCATGTCGAAGGCATCCTCGGTGAAATGCGGATTGCCCGTCCAGCCGACGACCTTCAGACGATGCTCGATATAGGGGCCGACTTCCTCGAACTGCATGGGCGCCAGATGATGCGTCGCGATGATCCGCTGGCGCAGTTGCTCGAACCCCTGCGAGCCGGAGATGCGCTCGCGGAACTCAGGCTGGCCGAGCAGGAAGATTTGCAGCAGCGCCTGCCCGCCAAGCTGGAAATTGCTCAGCATCCGCAGCTCTTCCAGCGCATTGCCACTCATATTCTGCGCTTCATCGACGATGAGCAGGGCGCGCCGCCCTTCCCGCGCCTGATGGTGGAGGAAAGCCTCCACCCGACCGAGAATTTGCGCCTTCTCGGCATTGTCGGTCTCGATACCGAGTGCCTGCGCAGCCAA
Organism: uncultured Sphingobium sp.; assembly: GCA_946479185.1. The sequence continues at coordinate 499 of CAMLFF010000143.1, read as the reverse complement.
TCTCAACATATCATCGCCGCCCACCTGCGTAGAGACGATCTTGGCTGCGATGAGCCGCTGCGGATCGATGGTGGCCATCAGGTGACCGACGAGCGTCGTCTTGCCCGCGCCAACATCGCCCGTGATGACGATGAACCCCTCGCCCTGCGCCAGACCATAGCCGAGGTAGGACATCGCCTTGCGATGCGTGGCGCTCTCAAAGTAAAATTGCGGATCAGGCGTCAGCTGGAAAGGCCGACCGGCGAATCCATAGAATTTCTCATACATTTAGTGCTGCTCTCCGGAGCGACGGTGATACGTTTGGCGTGAGACAGGGCCGAGTGGCGCGGCGCCCCTCAATCGAGGCTGCCATTGCCAAGATTGCCCGGCACTGGATTGGCCTGTCCATCCGACCACGCGACTCGTCTGTCAACGCCTCGCGCGCTGAAATGGGATCAGCGCAGGCTCTCCAGAGATTGATCGAGCAATATCTCGGTCGCAGGCTGATGGCCCAGGAAGC
>CAMLFF010000142.1 GCA_946479185.1 uncultured Sphingobium sp. | reverse complement strand
AGCTTCGATGCGACCAAGGCAATGGCGGTGAAGGGCGTCGTGGCGGTGAAGCAGATCCCGACGGGCGTTGCCGTGTTCGCGACCGGCACATGGCCCGCGATAAAAGGCCGCAATGCGCTGGCGATCAAATGGGATGAGAGCAAGGCAGAGCATCGCGGCACGGCAGAAATGGCTACGGCCTATCTCGCCAAAGCCAAGGAAGCGGGCACGCAGGCAAAGGCCATTGGCGATGTCGAAAAGGCACTAGCGACACCCGGCGCGACGATCGTCGAGGCGGACTATGTTTTCCCCTATCTCGCCCATGCGCCGATGGAGCCGCTCGGCGGTTATATCGAGTGGGATGGCAAGGCAGCGCTCGCCCGGTTCGGCTCGCAATTCCCGAGCTTCGATCAGCCTGCCATCGCGGCTGTGCTTGGCGTTGCTCCGGCGCAGGTGAAGCTGGAGCCAGTGTTGGCCGGTGGCAGCTTTGGCCGCCGCGCAACCGGCGATGCGCATTTCGCCCTCGAGCTTGCCGAATGCGCGAAGGCAATCGGCCCCGGCAAGAAGATCCGCCTCACCTGGACGCGCGAAGACGATATTCATGGCGGCTATTATCGCCCCCTCATGGTCCATTGCATGCGTGGCGCGGTGAAGGACGGCAAGATCATCGCCTGGTCCGACACGATCGTTGGCCAATCCTTCGCGGCTGGTGGCCCGATGGAAGCGATGATGATCAAGGATGGCGTCGACGCGACGATGGTCGAGGGATCGAGCGCGCCGCCTTATGCGCTGCCCGCATTCCGCTGTGCTGCGGGAATCGAAAAATCGCCGGTGACAACGCTGTGGTGGCGCTCGGTCGGCCATACCCACACAGGCTATGCAGTGGAGACCTTTGTCGACCAGTTGCTGGAAGCCGCAGGCAAGGACCCAATCGCCGGGCGGCTTGAACTGATGGCGGACCAGCCGCGTGCAGCGGCTGTGCTCAAAGCCGTCGCAGACCTCGCCAAATGGGAATCGCCCGTGCCGAAGGGCCGCGCACGCGGCGTGGCCGTGGTGGAGAGCTTCTCCAGCTTTGTTGCCGAGATCGCCGAAGTCTCGATTGGCGAAGATGGCGAGCCCAAGGTCCACAAGGTTTGGGCAGCAGTGGATTGCGGCATCGCGGTCAACCCAGACATTGTGCGGGCGCAGGTGGAAGGCGGCATCGGCTATGCGGTGGGCCATATCCTCTATGGCGAAGTGCCGCTGGTGGAAGGCAAGCCGACCGTCTCCAATTTCAATGACTATCGCTCGCTACGGATCATGGAGATGCCTGAGGTGGAGGTGCATATCATGCCATCAAAAGCGCCGCCCACCGGGATTGGCGAGCCGGGCGTGCCCCCTTGTGGCCCGGCGATCGCAAATGCGCTGGCCAAGCTTGGCCGCGCACGCCCCACCATGCTGCCGATGGTGAAGTCCGCATGAGCGCGCGCCTCCTCGCTCCGCTCGCTGCCGCCGGTCTGATCGCAGCGCTGGCCATGCACGGCGCTTCTGCTCAGCAGGCCGAAGCGCTGCCTCCTAAGCCGCCAATGGCGACCGCGCTCAAACAGGCCGCCGATTTTGCGCGCATCAAGGATGAAAAGGCACGCTCGCTCGCCTTGTTCAGCGAGGTGGGCAAAGTGCTGCAGCATCCGCGCTGCCTCAATTGCCACCCCGCGACCGAGCGCCCCACCCAGACCGACGCGATGCGCCCGCATATGCCGCTGGTGGTGCGTGCAGACGGCATGGGCGCGCCGGGCCTGCGTTGCTTCACCTGCCACCATGAAGAGAATTTCGATCCGGCCAACGTTCCCGGCAATCCCAAGTGGATGCTGGCGCCTGCAGAAATGGCCTGGCAGGGCAAGACGCTCGGCCAGATTTGTACGCAGCTCAAGGACAAGGACCGCAACGGCGGCAAGACCATGGCCGAAATGGAAGAGCATATGGCCAGGGACGAGCTCGTCGGCTGGGGCTGGCACCCCGGCGGCAACCGCACCCCAGTGCCCGGCACACAAGCGCAGTTCGGCGAACTGTTCAACGCCTGGGTGAAAAGTGGAGCGCACTGCCCGGTTTAGGGTGAGTTGCCTCACGTGTTTGTCGCTCACGGGCGCGGCATTCGGTTTACCTGAGTAGATGCCGACGATCTCGTGGACGCCAAAGCGCTATCCCCGCGACGCTCATTCGCGAGGCAGCAGGGCGTGCCCTAATCCGCTTCGTCATGGATCGCAGAGGCAAGGTCTTGTCGGTCATCATAGAGCGTTCGTCCGGCTCCGCTCATTCGATGAAGAAGCGCTGACACTGCTCGCGCGCGCCGAGCCTATTCCGCACTCAGCAGGAAGAGATGAAGAGCGACACGTCAAACTCGCCGTGCCGTTTGAAACTTTCATGCGGTGAGGTCGGGCGAGTGCCTGTAAATGCTTCACAAAATACGCTATTGATAGTCAGTCGCATAATCACTAAGGGCTGCCGCACGATATGCAGCGCTGTAAAAGGGTGAACGATGGCGAAGATGATGACGATGGCAGGACTGTTGGGGCTATGTGCGAGCCAGCCAGCATGGGCTGACCAAATCACGCCAGCCGCCGAAGACAGCGACGTGATCATCGTGACCGCCGCCAACGCGGGCACGAAGACGGACACGGCCCTCATAGAGCTGCCCCAGCCGATCAAGGTCATCACCTCCGAGCAATATCTCTCGCAGGGCGCGATCAACATTTCCGATACCGTCAAATATGCCGCAGGTGTTCTCGCCAACCCCTATGGCCGCGATACGCGCGTCGACGGCTTCACCGTGCGCGGCCTGAACGCGCTCCAGTTCCGCGATGGTATGCGCGATATCTTTTCCTATTATGCCAGCATCACATCGGACCCGTACAACTTCTCCCGCGTGGAGATTGTCCGCGGCCCGGCGTCGGTGCTCTTTGGCCAGGGGTCGATCGGCGGTCTCGTCAACCTCGTCTCCAAGACGCCCGAGTTCCGCACAGGCGGCGAACTCAGCCTCGTTTATGGCAGCTATGACCGCAAGGAAGCACTTGGCGACGTCAACATCGCGCTGGCTGACAATCTGGCGATCCGCGCCGTCGGCCGCGTCCGCGAGGCCGACACCTACATCGATCATGTTCCAGACGATCGCGTGATGTTCGCGCCTTCGGTTCGCTGGCAGCCCACGCCGGACACGGACATTGTGCTGACCGGCCTCTATCAGGAGGACGATACCGGCTCGACGTCGCAGTTCCTGCCGCTAGTTGGAACCTTCCGGCCGAACGCTGCCAATCCTTCGGGCAAGCTGGATCGCTATACGTTCGTCGGCAAGGCGGGATGGGACCGCTATGCCGGACGCTCCTTGCAGGGCGGCGGGTCCATCACCCACAGCTTCTCCGACAACATCAAGCTCAGCCTGAAGGCCCGCTATATCGATAGCGATCTTGAATATAAAACCCATTATGCCGACAGCTACAGCAACCCGACCGACCCATTTCTGCCCTACGCAGCATTCGGCACCTATGGTCGCACCATCGGTCTTTACGCCGAAGCCAGCGACGCGCGGATGAATGTCTTTTCCACCGACAACAATCTGCAATTCAACTTTAATACGGGCAGCAATATCGAGCATAAGCTGCTGGTCGGCGTCGACTATAGCTGGAGCAAGGTAGCCAAGCGTTTTGCTGCTACCACCCCTGAGATCGTCGATCTCTACGACATCGACTATGATGCGCTAGCGACTTACGAGCCCATCGGCCCTTTCATCGCAGAGTCGCAAAAGCAGCTGGGCATCTATGTCCAGGATCAGATCCGCTTTTATGACCGCGTCTCGGTCGTCCTGGGCGCCCGCCGTGACCGCGTCACTGGCTCTTCGGGCCAGGAGGACACCGCCACCACCTTCCGCGCCGGGATCATCGGCGAAATCGGTGCCGGCATCTCGCCCTTCTTCAGCTATACCGAGAGCTTCCTGCCGGTCGCTGGCAACATTCAGCTGCCCGGCGGCATTCCCGCCGATCCCTATCGCCCGCAGACCGGCACCCAATTTGAAGCTGGCGTGAAATGGCAGCCGGGTCTCAACACGCTGATCACGGCCACGGTCTTCAAGATCAAGGAACGCAACCGAATCCTCTACGGCGCCAACAATTCCACAACCCAGTCTGGCGAACTCAATACCGAGGGTTTCGAGTTTGAGGCCAGCCACACCCTGCCCGGCAATTTCGAGCTGCTGGCCAATTATGGCTATTCCAAGCTCGAATCCGAAACCAACACCAGCCTCGATTATATGCCGCGCCACACTGCCTCGCTATGGTCCAGCAAGACCTTTGGCATGCCCGGAGCGGCGCAGCTGCGCCTGGGTGGCGGCGTCGTCTATAACGGCAAAAGTGTCTCCACCAGCCCGATCTGGTCGATCGTCACGCCTGCGCGCACCACGGTCGATGCGCTGGCGGAAATTAGCTGGAACAAGTGGCGCCTCGCCATCAATGCCACCAACCTCCTCAACAACAAATATTTCGCCTCCTGCCTGGCGCGCGGCGATTGCTTCATCGGCGCACCACGCAATGTTATGGCGACGGTTGGCGTGCGCTTCTGATCAGAGGTTTGCCGCGATAAAAACGCGGCTTACCAAGGATGGCTGCCAGCATCCCCCGGGGACGCCAAGGGACATGGGACGATCACAACCCACGTTTTTTGAAGTCTCTAGGGGGTGTGATCGTTATATCCATAAGATCGACGAGTTCGCGGGCGGACCCTTTCATTGTCCTTCGGACACAGCCACTGAGCGCGGCGGTCGTCCGCGATGTGCGCTGACGATGATCGACTAAGATGCGCTCCAGGCTCAGGCGTTTACTGAGCGATAGCCACTTCCACCCGATCGCGACCCCGATTCTTGGCCTCATATAAGGCGCGATCCGTCCTTTCCATGAGCGCTGCCGCATCGTTTGCGGTCAGCCCATCGGCATTGGTGGTGCAGACGCCGATGCTCACTGTCACGCGCCCCTTGGGGCTTCCTGGATGAGGAATGTCTAGTCCATCCAGCGCGCGGCGACATTTCTCCGCAACGGCTAAAGCGCCGTCAACATCGGTATCGGGAAGGATGATGACGAACTCCTCACCACCATAGCGACTTGCAGCATCGCCCGCGCGTTGCAGGCAGGCGCGCAGCGCGCAGGCGACGAGGCGCAGGCATTTATCACCCGCAGGGTGGCCGAGCGTGTCGTTATAGGCTTTGAACCAATCGATATCGATCGAGACCAGCGACAATGCTGTGCGTTGCCGTCGCGCTCGGCGAACCTCGCGGTGGAAAGCGGCGTCGAAGCCACGGCGGTTAAGGAGCCCCGTCAGATGATCGTGCCGGCTGGTCGCGACAAGGCTGCGCCTTGCATCCCTCAACTGCCGCTCGATTTTCGCACGGCGCGTCACATCCAGCGCAGTCACGAAAAGCTCGGTCACATGGCCGCCAGCGTTGCGCGTCACGCCAAAGGACAGATGGTAATGGGCGCCGCGCCAGCTCATCTGCCGATCAGGCAGCGCGCTGCCCTTCTTCGCAAGGTCGAGACAGTTTTGAAGCAAACCCGCTGCCGCCGGGAGAAAATCCAGAACGGACTTGTTGGACAGGTCCGCCCGGTCGGCCTTGAGAATGCTCATCGCTGCCTCATTGGCCATTATGATGCGCAGGGCCGGGTCGAGAACACACAGGGCGAGCGGGCTTGCATCGAAAACCCTCTCCATCATCTGCCTGTTGTCATGCGAGGGAAACTGAACAAGCAATCCACCGCCGCTGCCCTGAACCTTGCTGCGGGGGTGGTAAACAACACCGATTTTGGCGGCTGCGCGCATGTCATTTACTCCGCGACTGGGTGACTGGCTGCGCACTAACGGCGTGACCGTTCGCCTGTCATGTCAAGGAATGCAAAATTGAGACGGGCGGTTCGTCGCATCGCTCCCCGCCCCTCGCCATGCGTAAAACATTGCAAAGCAAGTGTTTACAAAGCTGCCATTTGCACTCGACGCTGCTAGGGAACTCGCCGATCCGCAGGCAAGCGGAGAAGGACCTGATGTGCGAATAGCGATACTGGAAGATGATCTGGCCCTGGCAGGCTTTGTCGAAAAAGCCCTGACGCAGGCTGGCCATCATTGTGAACTGTTCGCGGAAGGTCAGCTGCTGTTCCGGGCCTTGCACCGCGAGACCTACGACTTGCTGATCCTCGACTGGAACGTGCCGGGCGCAACAGGCTATGAGATATTGCAGTGGATAAAGTCCAACATCGAAGCTCCACCGCCCTCGATCATGTTGACCAGCCGCTCGGCCGAGGAGGATATCGTCGCTGGCCTGTCAGCAGGCGCTGACGACTATGTGATCAAGCCCGTCACCCCTGCGGTGCTGAGGGCGCGGGTGGATGCGCTTGCACGGCGCGCCTACCCCACGCCTGCACCGGGCGTAGAAACCTATGGGCCCTATCGCTTCGATACGCGGGCGGAGACTGCCGAATTGGCGGGGCAACCCGTCAGCCTTACCGGCAAGGAATTTGCCCTGGCGCTCATGTTGTTCCGCAACATTCACCGGGCCTTGTCCCGTGCCTATATCTTTGAGCTGCTCTGGGGCCGAAATCCGGATTTGCCGACGCGAACCCTCGATGCACATATCTCCAATGTCAGAACCAAGCTCAACCTGCGGCCTGAAAACGGCTTCAAGCTCGTCCCCATCTATGCTTATGGTTATCGCCTTGAATCGCTGGAAGCATAAAGGCGCCCTCCTTTGGGCCGCGACTGCATTGCTCGCATGTGGCGTTTGCCCGGCGCAGTCTTTTGCCCGAGCGCCCGCTCCAGCGGCTGATACGATGGTGCACTATGCCGTGGCGCAGGGTGAGAATCTTTACACGCTTGCCCAACGCTACTTCACGCAGCCCCACGATTATAAAGCCGTTCAGCGGCTGAACCGCATTGCTGATCCGCGCCGCGTGCCCATCGGCATGCAACTGCGCATCCCGGTTCGGCTCCTCAAGCGCGAACCCATTCGGGCTGTGGTTCACAGCTATCGCGGCGAGGTGAGGATCGCGGCGCGACCGGCAATGACCGGCATGATTGTGAGAGAAGGGGATCTCATCAAGACGGGCGAGCGCTCCTTCGTCACGCTGACGCTGCCTGACGAGAACGCCGTGGCTTTGCCCTCTAATTCGGCGGTGCGGGTGCGGCTCTTGCGGCGGACGGTGCTGGGCAACCATCTCGAGCGGCTCTTTGCGATCGAGCAGGGGCGCGCCAGTGCGACCGTCACGCCCATGACCGATCCTCTGAGCGACTTCCAGTTCGTCGCGCCGACGGCAACCACCTCCGTTCGCGGCACGCAGTTCCGGGTAAGTTATGACGTTGCCGCCAAACGCGCGACGGGCGAGGTGCTGGAAGGCAAGGTTGCCTTCCACAGCCCCGGCTTGGACGAGCAATTGGTGCCCGCCGGGTTCGGCACAGCAAACGGCCTTGCCAACCCCCTCCCCCTGCTCCCGCCGCCCGATCTGCTCCGCGCCGATCGCACGCAAAGCGAGGACGATCTATTCTTCGCCGTCAGCCCCGTGGCTGGCGCCTCCCGCTATCATGTGCAGATCGGCAGAGATGCCGACTTCCTCGAAGTGCTGGATGAAGCAGGCGCGGCAACGCCGGAAGCCCGCCTGGCCTCCCTGCCCAATGGCAGTTACTTCGTCCGGCTAACAGCCATCGATCAAAATCAACTTGAGGGTAAGCCCGCCACCTACGCTTTCGAGCGACGGCTGAACCGCATCAGCACGAGCTCTGAGGAAAGCAAAGTCGGCCGTTACCGCCAATATCTCTTCCGCTGGCGCGCGCCCGATGCGCCCGGCGCGCACTATCGCTTCCAGCTCTGGCGCGCGGATGAGACCGTGCCGACCGTGGATGAAATCGGCCTGACCGGAACCTCCTTCATCGTCACAGACCTCGCCAAAGGTCGCTACCGTTGGCGCGTCATGACGAGCGAGATG